>DAOLFI010000442.1:0-3933 GCA_035326385.1 Niabella sp. | reverse complement strand
CGGTAATCATTTTTTGCCGGGGCTCTTTAGGTAAAGCCATGTTATAGGTATGATTTGAGATTTATGATTTAAAAATCAGTCCGGAAGTCCAAAAGTCGGGAAGACCGGAAGATCTGTTAACTTTTGGAGCCATTCCGATGCTGTATATGCTGCAGCAGGGAACACCATCAGGTATTACGATCCTTTCATTTGCATAGCGGCAATCATGCTGCTGTACATCTGATTCAGCTTTGCAAGGTTCTTAGACAGTTCCGACATTTCTTTTTGCGTAGCTTTTGCATCCTCTGCACTGTTGATCAAGGCATGGGATGTTTCTGCAAGCTTATTGTAATAAGTATTTACCCTGTGAATAGAAAGAGTAGCTTCTTTTACCTGCTTTGCATATTCATCTGTTTCTACAACACTGTTGGTTGCGCCGGCTATCCTGTTAATATTCGCTTCCAGCGACTTAAACCCTTCGCTCAGTTTGTCTAAGGATTCGGGAGTGATATCCGCTGCCTGCAGCATCTCATCCATAGAAGCAAGAGCACTGCCGCTGCGTGATGTTTGCGCCGGTACTGCCTCCACAACGGCTATGCTTGTGGCATCGTCCAGCGCCTCGGGTTTAAAAGCATACATTAAAGCGTACACCAGAAACACCAGGGCTTCTGTATATAAACCAAATTTCAGCCATGTATCGGGATCACCGATGGGAGCTGTATTGGTTAGCTTGAACAATGCTCCTAAAAGCACAGGAACGGCGCCCAGGGAGAAAAAAATGTTTAAGTAGCGTTGTATGTTCTTTTTTTGTTCTGCTGCCGGCATATAGCGTGTTTTTATTGTTTTTTGGTAAGAAAAATTAATTTATTCAGGAAGGTTTACTACAACACGGAAACCAATATAGGAGTGTGTAGCATCCATGTCTTCATAAGAACGGTTGGCTGTAGTAACCATAGAAGGGGAGTCTTTCCAGCTGCCGCCTCTTAAAACTTTCCTTCTTTGAAATTTAGACTGAGATTCAGGTGTTCCGAACTGGATATCAGGGTTAAACCTGTTCTGAAAATTTTCCCCGCCTTCATAATACGAGGTGACCATCCATTCAGAAACATTATCGGCCATATTGTACAGCCCTGCTTTTCCTTTTTTGCTGTCATTTACATATACAGGAAATATTTTTCCCTGGGCAGTAACATTACCATCCCCTTCTTTATCCTCTTCTGAAGAAGATTTTTTAGTATTGACATTGGCCTGGTTCAGGCTGGCGGCATAGGCCCATTCAGCTTCGGTAGGGAGCCTGCATTTTCCACCTTCAGATAATCTATTTTTGGACTGGTATGTGTTGATCTTTTGCTTGGTCATCCAGTCGCAAAAAGCATTGGCCTGGTTCCAGCTTACACCTACCACAGGATAATTCTGATATTTAGGGCTGCTGAAATACCCCACAGCCATTTGTTCGTTGTTGGAATATCCGAAGTCCCTCATCCAGCATAGTGTATCAGGATAAATAGCTACAGCATATTTATAAATAAAGTCGCTTGGAGGACGGTTTTTGTTCTCTTTTTTGGCAGCTTCAAGGTAATTAAAGCCCTGTAAAAGGTAGATAAGCTTTTGAGGATCAATGGCGCGTTTGTTATTGATAGTTTTAGAAGGGTCAATCAATAAATCGCCAAGGCGGCTGATAATTTCAGGATCTGAATAATTGATCTTGGAGGCCACCTTCCAGTTTACAGCGGTATCTCCGGATTCGATGATCACATATTCGCCACCCAAGGTGCGTGCGGCTATTGAATCTCTTACCCAATACACAAATTCTTTATACTGGGCATTGGTAATTTCTGCCTGGGAAATATAGAAACCGCTGATCAGCACAGGCTTGGATAATTCCTTCTTTAAAACCGTGGTAGTATCGCTTTCATCACCCATTATAAATGTTCCTGTAGGGATTTCTACAACTGACAAGGGCAGTGTGGAAGAAAGATTCGATTTTTTGCCAACCAGCTTTTTTAAACGAAAGCTTTTTTGCGCGTCAGCATTATTGAAAGCAACTGCGAATATGCATACAAAAGCGATGAGTTTATTCATATTTGAATAGCCTGAATTTTTATTTAAGATGCGGTTAAAATATTCAATAAAACCCAAATTTTCAGCAAAACATATACCAAAGATTTGAAATTTGCAGGCAAAGATAAGCTCCCTGAGTTTTAAATGTGCAATTGTTCGGTTATCTAATTATAATTTTATTAATTAGAAATGATTACATATTGTTAATTATCTTCATTTATATGATTCTTTATTTAGAAGCTCCAATGCATTTGTGAGGTCTTTAACAAGGTAATGCGCATCTTCCAGTCCTATATAAAACCTTATATGCCTGTGCGCTTCATTACCGGGATCGTACAGTTCTTGTTTGATAAATACGCAGCGGGGAATAACCAGGCTTTCATGGCCACCCCAGCTTACTGCCATTAAAAAGTGTTGCAGGCTTTCACAGAATTGAATGATGGTTTCCCGGTTTTTCTTCTTTAATACAATGGTAATCAGTCCGAAAGCCGCCTTCATTTGTTTTTTTGCCAGCTCGTATTGGTCAAAAGATGGATGAAAAGGGAATATGATTTTTTCAATGCCATCATGTGCCTCTAAAAAATCAATTACCTGCCGGGTGGTTTGATTGATGCGTTCCAGGCGCATGGGCAGCGTTCTAAGTCCGCGTAACAGCAGCCAGCCGTTGAATGGTTGCAGGCCACTGCCGATGGTCATAAATTCGGTATCAAAGATCTTTTTCATCAAAGTATGGCTGCTGCAAAGCACACCTCCTAGAGTGTCACTGTGGCCGCCAATATATTTGGTGGCGGTTTGCATGGCAATATCTATACCTATTTCCATCACGTTCTGATAAAGAGGCGTACAATAAGTATTATCTATAAAAGTGATGATGTTTTTCTGCCGGGCAAAAATGGCTATCTCCTGCAAGGGCTGTAGTTCATAGGTCCAGCTATTAGGTGACTCCAGGTAGTAGAGCACCGTATTGGATTGCGTGGCTTCCTGCCACTGTTCAATCGTTTTGCCGTCAGTATACGTTACTGTAACATTGAAGCGTGGTAATATAGCATCAAACATTTTTTTGGCAGAGCTGTAGGGGTTCTTTACCGATACAATATGATCGCCGGCTTTCAGGAAAGTAAAAATACCTGCAAAAATGGCTGCTGCCCCGCTATTGAATAACAGGCAATCTTCAGCGCCTTCGAGGGCCGCCAGTTTTTTTCTCAGGATGTCTGTAGTGGGATTGATACCACGGCTGTACAGGTATTCGTTTCTTTCATCTTTAAAAGCATGAGCAAATTTTTCAACTTCTTCAAAAGCAAAGTTGCTGGCCTGCCATATAGGAGGAGCTACCGAGTTAAAATATTGCGCTCTGTCTTCTCCCAGTTCGTTTATAATATGTGAAAGGTCCATTTATAATGTTTGTTTTTTATTTTTCCTGTAAAACAAAAAATAGAGTATCATAAAAAAAGTCAATACTGCTATACCTGTCAGGGCGGCATAGTTGTTTTTTTCATAATCAAAAGCAATACTGATGGCTACAAAAGCATAAGCTGTAATAAAAATAACGGGCAGCAGGGGATAAAGCTTCATGGTGTAGATACCGGTATGATCCAGGTGCCTGGTTTTTTTCCTGAAATAAAAAATACTGCCGGCCGAGAGGGCCATGCCAAAACAGTCAAGGAAAATAGAAAAGCTCAGTATCCTGTCAAATTCCTCGGCCCAGAAAACAACTAAAGCAGCAACCAGGGAAAAGACAGTTAGCGATATGGTAAGTACCCCGTTGCGGCTGGTTTTAGAAAACAATGAAGGCAGCACTTTGTCGATGCTCATGGCATACATTACCCTGGGATTACTTAACAGTGATCCGTTTATATAAGCCAGCACACCTATGAACAATAACACAGATAGTAC
>DAOLFI010000441.1:0-3935 GCA_035326385.1 Niabella sp. | reverse complement strand
ATTTCAAATACACCGCAATTAAACCGTCTCCATCTCCGCCTTCACAAACGCCATCAACCCTTTAATATGTGCAGGAGAAAGATCGAATTTTAAACCTGCTGCCTCAAATAATTGTGGTAAGGGGCGCGTGCCTCCAAGACTTAATGCGTTTGTATAGTTCGATAACGCCTGGTCTTTATTTTGCTGAAACTGCTGCCAGAGACCAATGGCGCCTAACTGGGCAATGCCATATTCAATATAATAAAAAGGCACTTCAAATAAATGCAGCTGCCGTTGCCAGCTATAGTTACGGTATGCTTCAAGTTCGCTTACATCAAGCGTTTCAGGTGTAAACTCATTTAAAATACGGTTCCAGTTCTGCAGCCGTTCCTCATGCGTATGCGTTGGATTTTCATATATCCATTGCTGAAATTTGTCGATAGTGGCGATCCACGGGAAAACAGTGATCACACGTTCCAGCTGAAGCTCTTTGGCCCGCTTCAATTCTGCTTCATTCTCAAAAAACACGCCCCATTCATTCATACTGAATAACTCCATGCTCATGCTGGCCACTTCTGCAAACTCTGTGGGGTAATCTTTAAAGCCTGTGAGCGGTAACGGGTGCGACAGGAAAGAATGTATAGCGTGTCCGCCCTCATGTACCATGGTTATTACATCATTAAGCGTACCGGCTGCGTTCATAAAGATGAAAGGCGCACCGGTTTCTGCCAACGGGCAATTATAGCCGCCGGGAGCTTTGCCTTTGCGGCTTTCCAGATCAAATCTTTTCAGCTCATCCATTTTTTGCAGGCAATTGCCAAAAAACGGGTTTAACCTGTTAAAGCAATCTGTTGTTTTCTGCAGTAACTCACTGCCTGTTTGAAATGGCTTTAGCGGTGCTGTACCAACAGGCTCTGCATCCACATCCCAGGGCCTGAAGCTATTCACGCCCAGTTTGGCTTTTTTCTTTTTATAGATACTCTCCACGATAGGTAAAACATATTGCTTTACTGCTTCATGAAACTGTACACAATCATCTTTGGTATAATCAAACCGGCCCAGCTCTGCAAACCTGTAATCGCGGTAGTTGTCAAAGCCTGCATTTAAAGGCACCTGGTTTCTTTTGTGCAAAAGGCTGTCGTAAAGTTCATTCAGTGCTTCTTTATCCTGCAATCTTCTGTCCCATATTTTCCTGTAAACCGATTCTCTCAGAGTCCTGTCAGGATCTTCTAAAAACCGGGCCGCCTGTTGCAGTGTGTATTCCTTCCCGTTTACCTCAACGCTCATTTTTCCGTTTATGACACCAAACTGCTGGGCTTCTACAGCCAGTTCTGATTGCAACGTAATATTCTCTTCCCTGAAAAGATCGATATTCTTCTTTACATTCCTTAAATAGGTGAAATAAGCAGGGCCTTCCAGGTTATCCGTAAAAGGGCAGTCAACCAGCTTCCTGTTAAGCAGGTCGGAGCAGGCTTGTATCTCTGGCTGAATTTTCAGCATAAAGTAATTAAACGACTCTGCTAATTGCGGATTTTCTGTATCGCAGGTCATTTTGATCTGCCGCCAGCAGGCATCTTCACTTACCGCTGCTTCCAGCTCGCTTACGTCCTGCAGCCACTGCTCCAGCTGCTCAAATGAAGAAATATCCCTTTTTAACAGTTCTGTAAAAAAAGGCTCAAGCGCAGCCCAATCCGTAATTACAAAATCTGAGGGTAAAAAATGCCTCGGTACTGGTTTTATATCTGCGGTCATAGTTGCTTTATTATAGTCCGAAAGTCAGGAAGCCCAAAAGTCCGTAAGTTAGGAAGTGTATAAAATATTGTCTCCCCCACTCACGGACTTCCCAGACTTGAACTATTATCAAATATTATTCAGCTTTTTTCTTAGCGGCTGCTTTCTTTTTAGCGGCTGCTTTTTTGGGTGCAGCTTTTGGCGTTTCCTCTTCTGCTGCAGCTTCTGCAGGTTTTTCAGCCGCCTTTTTCTTTTTAGGTTTTTCTTCTGCTGACACTTCTTCTTTTGGCGCTTCAGTAACTGCTGCAGCAGCTTCTTCTGATGCATCCTCAGCCACTTCTTCCGGCTCAGAAAGCTTTAGCTCTATGTCGTTTTTCTTTAAGATATCGAACCATTTTACAATTTTCTTCATATCGCTATTGTAAACACGGTCAAAATCCATTTCGGGATAAACTTTCTGAAAATAAGCTTTTACTGCTTTATCGTCTTTGGCGTCCGGCAATCCGGAGGCGTCCTTATCCATAGCATTAAACACTTCAATCAGGTTCACATTATCGCCGGTAGTATAAATTTCAATACTTTCCAAATGCGAAAACTGGTGAATACGGGTTGATGCAAATTTTGTCGATTTGTCCTGTAAAGAACGCACAATAGCACCGTCCTTTTTACTGCTTATCAATTCATACAGGCCCGGTAAACCCGTAACCGCAACTAACTTATAATATTCCATACAAAAATATTGAGTGGCGCAAGATAAATATTCTAACCCATTTAATCTGCTAAATTTTCCCATGAATATTTATTATTGTTTTTGGCCATGGGCAACCTTCATGCCTGAACTATCAACTTGACTTTTATCAAGCAATGCCGAAGGATTCCGTTTTTTTGAGCGTCCAACAAGGCTAATAAAGAAGTTTTTCATGAAATTATCCGGGTTTTTATCATTGTTCTTACTTTTTACCATTGCCGCACAGGCACAAACCATTAAAGGGACTTTAATGGACCCGGTAGAAGGAATTGTGGTAAAAGGCGTTACTGTTCAGCTATTAAACCCCTCTGACAGCGCTGCTATCCGGTCTGCCGTTTCCGATTCATCGGGCTCTTTTTTGTTTACTAATGTTTCCCGCGGAAGTTATGTGCTAAAAGCCACTTCTATAGGATTTGAAACGCTTTTAAGGCCTGTGGCGCTAAACGATTCTACTCCGTCTCTAGACCTGGATGATGTGTATATTCCTAAAAAGACCACTACCCTGGAAGGTGTGATAATAGTGGCTTCTGCCCCGGCGGTATCTCAAAAAGGGGATACTACCCAGTTCAGCGCCAACCAGTACAAGGTAAACCCCGATGCCACGGTAGAAGACCTGATCAAGAAAATGCCGGGTATAACCGTAGCCAGGGATGGTACCGTAACCGGGCAGGGCGAGCAAATCAGGAAAGTAACAGTAGATGGGAAGGACTTTTTTGGAGATGATGCTACTACAGCGCTGAGGAACCTTCCTGCCGAAGTGGTGGATAAGATCCAGGTATTTGACCGCTTAAGCGAACAGGCCCAGCTTACCGGGTTTGATGATGGTAATGCGGTAAAGGCTATAAATATTGTTACGCGTGGCGGTGGCGGTATGCGAAACAGCCAGTTTGGCCGTATATATGCCGGATATGGTACTGATAACCGCTACCAGGCGGGCGGTAACACCAGCTTTTTTAATGGTAACAGGCGCATATCGCTGGTTGGAAATTTTAATAATATTAACCAGCAAAACTTTGGCCAGCAAGACCTGTTAGGTATTATGGGCGGTGGCGGCGGACGCGGTTTCGGTGGCGGCGGCATGTTCTTTGGTCAGCAATCCGGTATCAGTACCACCAATGCTTTTGGAATCAATTACTCTGATAAATGGAGCGAAAAACTCAATGTTACAGGAAGCTATTTCTTTAACAATAGTAAAAATGAAAATGAAACAGACAGGTTCTCTCCCACAATGACAACCGATGGAAGGGTGCTTAATCTTACCACAAACAGTGCCTCTACTTCCACTAACTATAACCACAGGTTTAATATGAGGTTTGAGTTTAAGCCAGACTCTAACAATACCATCATGTTTATACCTAACTGGAACTTCCAGACTAACGAAAGTAAATCAACTAATTATACCTCATCTATCTATGCAGATGGGGATAGCTCGTATATAAGCGATGCCAGCAGCACTTCTAACAGAAATGGCTATAAT
>DAOLFI010000440.1:0-3937 GCA_035326385.1 Niabella sp. | reverse complement strand
AAATTATGCGCCATTATGCCCGCAGCAGCGGCACTATTCTCTCCCTGTACATATACTACTTCTGCTGCAATAGCAACCGGCAGCACTTCGCACACTACAGCCACGGCACCGCCTGTAATTGCTTTGTCAATGAACTGGTGACCATCAGTTGCCACACCTCTCAGCGCTATAAACAGGTTCCCCGGCTGAATACTACGGGAGTCGATACAAATACCAGTTACCTCTGCATCCGTGTTTCCTGACACCGATACTAAACTGGTTTTATATAGAACTTCCTTTAATTGCACAATACGGCTAATGAATATATTATGAGAATGAATTAAACAAGATTCAATATAATGTCCTGCCCTTTCCTGAAAGGCGCACCCGGCTGAATAGACTGATCAGCCACCTTACCACTACCCTTTGCACGCACGCGTAATCCCATATCTTCCAGTAACCTGATCGCATCTCTCAGTCCCATCCCTTTTACATTAGGTACCAGGTTATCCTTTACTATATTGGTTTTTAAGATCCGCTTATAATTAGTTGCATACATGGCAGCCCAGCCGTCTTGCCGTATAGAATCTACATAAGGCATATCCAGGTAGCCCAGCACATTCTTAATGGCATTGGAGCTGCCGGCATAGAAATAACTCGTACTGTCAACTGTACCTTCATATTCTTTGGGCGTTTTCCGGTCTACATACATAGAGTACACCTTTGTAGCAATTTCACGAAACACCGGGGCAGCCAGCTGACCTCCGTAATACAGGCCGGAACCCGCTTTGGTACGAACTACCACAATGCAGGAATACTGTGGATTGTTAGCTGGAAAATAGCCTGCAAATGAAGCCTGGTAAATACCTGCGCCATACTTGGTATTACCGTCTGCCACCCGTGCCGTCCCTGTTTTACCTGCCACCTGGAATGGCATGTCTTTAAATACATTTTTACCCGATCCTTCGGTAACTACCAGCTCAAGTGCTTTTCTGGCTGCTTCAATAGTTGTTGGTTTACCTATTTGTTGCTCCAGAACAGCCGGTTTCATTTCTTTTACCACTACCCCTTTGTTACGTACACTATTCACCAGGTAAGGACTAACCATAGTACCGTTATTAGCAATAGCATTATACAAGGTTAATAATTGCATAGGGCTTACCTGCAGGGCATACCCGAAAGCCATAGTTACCAGGTTCATCTGGCCGCCATGATCTACTTGCAGCGGGGCAATCCGGGGGTTAGGTATGGCAGCAAGATCTATCGGTGATTTTTTAGTAAGATGATACTTATCTAAATACTCTTTAAACTCAACAGGTTTTTTACCAAAAGCTTTAAGCGCAACCCTGCCCATTCCCACATTAGAGCTATGCGCTATACATTCTTCTATTGTCAGCACGCTTTTTGGCATCCTGTGGGCATCAGTAATAGGACGTGGACCTACCTGCATACGCCCTGTGCTGCCCACTTCAAATAAATCACCCGGTTTAACATCTCCCTTATCTATTGCAGCAAGGTAACTTACTATTTTAATGGTGGAACCGGGCTCTGTAACCCTCAGCGCGTAGTTATCATTCTCCCAATAGGTAGTATCATTAGGATTACGTCCAAGATTGGCGATAGCTTTAATTTTACCTGTTTTGGTTTCCATTAAAATAGCTGTTCCATACTCAGCATGTGTTGACTGTAACATGCGCAATAAGGCAGTTTCAGTAATATCCTGCATGTTTACATCCAACGTAGTATAGATATCCTTTCCATCTTCAGGTTCTACCTGGAAACCCTGGACCGGTACGGCTCCGCCTGAAATAAACCTGACCAACCGCTGACCATTTTGCCCGTTCAGCAAACTATCGTAGCTCATTTCAAGGCCCACGTTCATCTTCTTCACCTTGCCCTCGCTGTTAATGTATTCACGGCTTAAGCCTATAGTTCTGTTAGCCAGCAGCCCAAAAGGTGCAATACGCTTACTGGTTTGCTCTACAATAATGCCACTTTTATTTTTTCCCAGCCGGATCAAAGGAAACTCCCGGAGGGCTTTATAATCAGCAAAAGAAATTTTCTTCTTTAAAGCATAGTACCTGTTACCTTTCTTGTATGCTTTATCAAATGCTGCTTTGTATTCCTTTGCGGTTTTATCTTTAAAATAAGCAGCCATAGCAACGGCAAAAGAATCTATATACAGGTTATAGATCTTTCCCCCTTTATCACGCAGTCCATCTGCCTTAAAATCCATATAAATATCAAACTGCGGCAACGAAGTGCTTAACATTTGCCCGTCCTCGCTGAAGATAGTGCCCCTGTCAGCATTGATCTCCACAATTTTCTGGTGCATACTATCTCCCATGCTTCTCCAGTGCTCTCCCTGGAATTTCTGGATAACAACAGCTTTACCCAGTACCATTACAGACAGCACCACTATGCCGATAAAGCACAGGTACACACGCCATAATATGTCTTTTTTTATCTCCATATTCCAACTTTCCCGAAGGAAGAGATCTATTTATTTAAAATTTTACTCGGCTATTTTATTGCACATTTGCCATGTAGCTTTCCAGCGAATCCCTTAGCACATAAGGCGTTTCATTCAGCTCACTCAGTCCCAGCGGCTGCAAGGCTTTTGACAACTCACTGGGCTTACTGCGGAACATCACTTCACTTTTCAGGTTTTTATATTCCCACTGTAATTCCTTTACCTCTTTGGCCATTGCATTTATTTTCCGGACTGTTTTATCAGCAGTGTGCCCGTTATAGATATATACTACTGCCAGAAAAGCAAGAAAGAAAAGAAACGGCACCTGCCTTACAATGGACTGATAATTCAACCATTTTTTCCAGCTCAATTTCAACCGCTTTTCTTTCATATATAATGTTTTTGTAGTTGATTTCATCCCGCCTCAATCCTTTAAAGGGCAGTGCTTCCCGGTTATCATAAGTATTCCCTTCCCTTATCTTCCATCACAGTTTTTCTGCAACTCTCAGCTTAGCGCTTCTCGATCTTGTATTTCTTTTTAATTCTTCCTGAGCGGCTACTACAGGCTTTTTTGTAATCACTTTAAGCACCTGCTCCTTTTTCGTATTCATAAAAGGATTTTCATCCGCCTCTTCAAAACTTCCTTCTTTAAAAAAATGCTTCACCAGCCTGTCTTCTATGGAATGAAAGGTGATGACCGCTATTCTGCCGCCCGGCTTTAGCAATGCAACAGATTGCTCCAGCATATCTTTCAGCACCTGTACTTCCTCATTCACTTCCATCCTTAATGCCTGGAAAACCTGCGCGAAATACTTATTAGGATTTCCTTTCACCGCATCTCTCAGCGCATTTTTAAACCCGTCAATGGTTTTAAGTGAAACCGAATTACGCACCGACACTATGGTCTTTGCAAGCGTGCGGGCATTGGTTACTTCACCATATTGCTCAAACAACTTGTGCAGCCTCACTTCAGGATAATTTTGTACTACATCAAAGGCAGTAACCTGTTGCCTCCTGTCCATCCGCATATCCATATCAGCATTAAACCTGATGCTAAAGCCACGATCTGCTTCGTCAAACTGATGACTGCTAACACCCAGATCAGCCAGTATGCCATCCACCTGGCTCACCCCATGCAGGCGCAGGAACCTTTGCAGATGCCTGAAGTTTTCGGGGATAAAAACTACCCGTTGATCATCCGGCACATTTTGCTGCGCATCTGCATCCTGGTCAAATGCGTACAGCCGTCCCTCTTCATCCAGGTGCTTTAGTATTTCGGCAGAGTGACCGCCACCGCCAAACGTAGCATCTACATATACACCACTGGGAATAATGTTTAACCCATCAATGGTTTCATGCAGCAGCACGGGGATATGGTATCCGGCTGATAAGCTGACAGGTTCAAAAGTTGACAAGGCTTCCTTTTCTTCTCCATTTCTGCTCCTGTTGTTTTTCCTTTTCAACTTATTAACTTTTAAACATTTC
>DAOLFI010000439.1:0-3943 GCA_035326385.1 Niabella sp. | reverse complement strand
GAAAGACGGACCAGCTCCATTGCCAGGGGTTTCCTTCGGTAAACGGATCCCCCCATTCTACAGGATCAAAATCTTTCGGCACCCAGTTACCGTTTTTATCACGACCGCGTACAAAACCAACCGTTGTATCAAACACATTTTTATAGTTAAATATCTGGCGGGCAAAAACATTTTCGTAAAATTTATTGCCGGTAGCCCTGGCCAGGTAGTAGGCGCACCAATCGTCATAGGCATACTCCAAAGATTTTGCCCCGCTCTCAGAGACTTCCTTATAGGGTATATACCCCAGGCTAAACCAATACTGATGCCCCTCCCTGCCATTAGAGCCACCCCAGGGACCTTTATTGGTAGCTTCATGATAGTAGGCTTCGAGTGTTTTATGCGGATCAAAATTCCTGACCCCTTTCGCCCAGGCATCAGCCAATAAAGAAATAGCATGGTTACCAATCATTACCCCCGACATGCCCGGGTTAGACCATGTAGGGAAAAAGCCGTACTGTTGCTGTGCATCTAATAAAGACTGCATATACCGTCCCTGCATGGTAGGATGCAAAATATTACTTAAGGGGAACTGTGCACGAAATGTATCCCAGAAACCATTATCAGTGTACATATACCCATCATGAATTTTATCATCATAAGGACTAAAATAATACGGCGTTCCATCTTCTTTAATATCATAAAATTTATGGCTGAAGAGGTTGGCGCGAAAGAGGCAGGAATAAAAGGTAGCTTTATCATCCTCCGATCCGCCTTCTACTCTCACCCTGCCCAGTAACTCGTTCCAAACCTTGTCAGCGGCTAATTTGGTAACCTCAAACTTACTATGTTTACCTAGTTCCTGCTTCAGGTTGAGCACCGCCTGTTCGGGGCTGATATACGACGATGAAACTTTAGCCTGCACTTTGACTCCCGGCTTAAACTGCACATAGGCGCCCTGCTTTTCTCCAGCACCTGATGCTGACATTTCTTTGATGGAACGGCCTTCCTCACCCCAGGTTCCATAACTTACAAATGGCTGGTCAAACTGAATGATAAAATGATTCTTAAAATTCTTCGGTATAAAAGTACCATTAGTTACATAGCCTATCAATTTTCTTTCCGCCGGAATAATTTCTACATGGGAGAACTTCGTATATCCATCGAAAACCAAATAAGCGTCTTTTCCTTTGGGAAAAGAAAACCTCATGTGCGCAGAACGCTCTGTTGGCGCTATTTCGGTGATCACATTATTATCAAACTTTACTTTATAATAAGAAGGTTTGGCAACCTCATTATCGTGGCTGAATTTAGTGGCCCGTTCTTCTTCATTTACTGCTAGCTTACCGGCAACCGGCATTAAGGAAAAAACACCATAGTCTCCCATCCAAGGGCTGCATTGGTGTACCTGCTGAAAACCACGTATAGTAGTAGCATTATAAGTATATTTCCAGCCATCGCCGTTCTTTCCTGTTTGCGGCGACCAGGAATGAACAGGGAAAGGAAGCGCGATAGTAGGATAAACATTCCCATACGACAAACCCCAGTTTGAGTTAGTACCCTGAAGGGTGCTTACATAATCAACCAACTGCTTTTGCGCATACGCCTTAAATGCCATTCCCGCAGCAAGCAGGCATACTACTAATATTGTTTTCTTCATCATTTTAATTAATTGAAAAATCTGAAACGGTCAAATTATTTTTTAAAAGGCGCAGCGCTTTGCTGATGTGCTTTTCCACGGTGCTGATCGATATACCCATACAACCTGAAATATCTTTATACGACAGGTCTTCGCTACGGCTTAATAGAAATGCTGTTCTACACTTATCCGGAAGCATACTGATGGTAGACTCAATATTAGAGGTAAGATCTTTCAATTCGCAATCGTAACTGGCATTATAAGAAAAAAAACTGCGGTGGGTAGTAACCTGTTTGTCATAGGCTTTTCTTACACCCTGCGATCGGAATTCATTTAAAATTTTAAATTTCATGGATTTCATTAAATATGATTTCAATGAAACCTGGATCTCAATCTGAGACTTCCGGTTGAATAAGCTGAGAAATATTTCCTGTACAATATCTTCGGCCATTTGCCTGGAGGCAAGCATTCTTTCGGCCATTGAAGTCAGTAATTCCCGGTACCTCCTGTATAATTCATCAAAGGCCCGGTTCTCTCCATTCTGAAATAAACGAAAAAGTTCCTCATCCGGCAAGGTAGTATGATATTCCGCTGCTTTTATCATGGCAATTGTTTTAAGTTGTTCTACAATCGTTTCGTAAAATCGTGTTGCAATATTGAAAAACTTATTAAAGAAAAAGGGCGTTTTTTGTTCCATATATCTCCTTATTTGTTCCAAATACCTGCGGTAACGCTGAAACAGATGTAAAACTTCCAATTAAATCAATTATTTTGTTATATCATAAGTTTGTAAGGGTGTATAACATGATGCATTTAAGATATTTCGGAAAGTTGGCTACAGGCTGGTCCGAAAAACTTCTTTGGAGGAAGAGGCTTTGTCCATCCACCTCCTTCGGGTATTCCCGTCAGCAACAGATATGTTACCTTCAAAAATATTATGCATCCGTTTGCAATTGTCACAGATGAAAAGAAAAATACTGCTTATATTCATTTTTCTGTTTTGCAGGATCTCTGAGGGGGTTTCACAGTCTTTCTACTTCACGCACTACCAGGTGGATGATGGACTATCGAATAATGCGGTGTTGTGTATGATGCAGGATAAGCTGGGCTTTATGTGGTTTGGAACACGTGATGGACTTAACCGGTTTGACGGATTATCCTATAAGATTTTCAGAAACGACCCTTCCGATCCTAATACAATTGGCAGCAACGCTATAATGTGCCTGTCAGAAGCAGATAATAAAAAAATATGGGTGGGTACAGAAAAAGGCCTTTATATTTTTGATGAGCTCACCGAAAAATTTACACAGTTTAAAAAAGCAGGCAATGGCTCTATTCAGGCTCTTAAGGTTGAGGGGGATATGGTGTATTATATTACATTATACGTTCTTTATAGCTATAACACAAAAACAAAACAGTTTAAAACCTACTCTTTTCCCAAAGAGATAACAGCTTTTTCTGTCTTCAGGGATAAAAGCCTTTGGATAACATCCTCTGCCGGTATAGTAGCCCAATACGATCCGCTCACTGATAGCTTTGACAATACCTTTAATGTTTTTTCAAAATCCAGGAACCCTGTATCAAAGAGGATACAGTCTATTTGCGATGCCGGGCAGGGCAAAATACTTATTGGCACATCCAATGAAGGATTAAAGCTACTCGACACAAACAAAAGGAGCTACCAGGATCTGCTCACTTACAATGCCGACAAAACGGATGTTAATGTAATGGAAATATTAAATACCGGGGCCAGCGAATACTGGATTGCAACACAGTCGGGTATTTACATTGTTGATCTTACAACCAGCCAGTACGAACACATCAGAAAAAAAGATGAAGATCCCTACTCTCTTTCAAATAACATTGTGCAATCACTATATAAAGACAGGCAGGGTGGCATTTGGGCAAGTACTTATTTTGGTGGAGTAAATTATTTTTCTGCCCAACAGATGATATTTAAAAAATATTTTCCTAAAAAAAATGAATCCTCTATCAGTGGCTATGCCGTAGGAGAAATTAAAAAGGATAAAAACGGACGGCTGTGGATTGCTACTGAAGATGCGGGCTTAAACCAGTTCGAACCCTCTACCGGAAAATTTCTCAATTTTGATCCAGCTGTTACTAAAGGGAGTATTACCTATTCAAATGTTCAATGCCTGCTGGTAACCGGAGATTCTATCTGGGCCGGTACTTTCCTGCATGGATTAGATCTTCTAAATCTGAAAGGCGAACGAATTAAAAATTACAATACGCTCAATTCCAGTATAGGCAGTAACTTTTCTGATGCGCTTTTGAATACTTCAACAGGAGATATTATGGTGGGAA
>DAOLFI010000438.1:0-3948 GCA_035326385.1 Niabella sp. | reverse complement strand
AAACGCATTTTCCCTGTCAGGAATTGTTTTTCTATATTTCCTTATACCCTTCATCAATCATGCATTTACCATGCAGGCGGAATGCGGGAATCGTTTGACATTTTGCTTTGTTTGCTGCAACGTTGGATTTTATGCCGTTTTGTACCGCCAGGCTGAAATTTAAATGATGACGAGAAAAAATACCGTGAAAAGTAACCAAATTTCATACATTTTCACGGTATTTTACCTTAACTAAAACCTATATTTCAAGCCCACATTTATTTCCCCCTGTGGCCGTTTAAAATACTGACTTCCGGATATTATTGCTTCAGGCTCAAGCACTAACCTGTCGGTTAAATCAAAAGCTTTGCTTACTTTAATCATATATCCCAATGCTAGCGTACCTTTTTCCTTTCTAAAACTCCCAAACATGGGATTGGGCTGATAGGTACCTGTTACCATATTTAAAGTTGGGCCCGCAGCAATATTCACAAACCCGGCATTATATTTATATAACAACGGAACCGTCCATACGTTATAAGTCTTGCCGCTATTCACACCCTGATAGCCGGGAAGCCTGAACGGGGTAAATTTAAGCCCTGTTTCGAAGCTGCTGCGCAGGGTGAATTTTCTTTCATAACTCATCCCAAAAACCGGTGCCAGTCCTCTTCCTGAAGCCCATTGCACAGCAGTTCCGACTCCAATAAGATTTTTCTTTGGCTCATCCTGTGCATAAGCAGTGAAAGTAACAGTAGTACAAAACAAAAGGCTGGTGGCATAAACAGTTTGTTTTTTACATAAGCGGTTTACATTGAATAACGATCTCATAAAAAATTGTTTTTTAAGGTGAATTAATAATGGCACCAAAAGTATTCTCGCACCTGTTATTAATAATGTAAGGCTTATACAACGGGTTGTTATTTAACACGATAGTTAACCAAACAAATTCTTAAAAAACAAAAAGGTTCGCAAATGCGAACCTATTAAAATTTTAAATATTGATATACCTATTCTCGCCTGTCAACACCCAGCTACACCCGCTCCAGCCATCCGTACGGGTCACCATGAAGGTTTTCTTTATAATCCAGCAGGTACTTCTTCATATCAGCCGATATTTTCATGCTGTTTACATCAAACTCCATTACAAGATCTTTGTATTTCAGTTCTTTTACATGAGAAATGGTAGCCGCTGTTCCACAGCCAAATACTTCTTTTAACTGTCCGGCTTCATACGCTGCTACCAGCTCATCAATAGATATCCGGCGTTCTTCTACCTTATATCCTTTGTCCTTAAATATATCAAGCAGGCTCATACGGGTAATACCGTCTAAAATAGTGCCATCGGTAAGATCGGGAGTAATAATGGTATCCCCTATAATAAACATAATATTCATGGCGCCTACTTCCTGCACATATTTATGCTCCAAAGCATCCATCCATAATACCTGGTCGTAACCCTGCTTTTTGGCTTCAGCAGAAGATAAAAGCGAAGCTGCATAGTTACCGCCGGTTTTGGCTGCACCGGTACCACCGGGGGCTGCACGGGTGAATTTTTCCTCTACATAAATCCTTGCAGGAGCCGAGAAATAAGAGCCTACCGGCCCGGTAAGAATCAAAAATTTATAGGAAGAGGACTCTTTTACGCCCAGCGTCTCTTCGGTAGCAAATAAAAACGGCCGGATATATAGCGATTCATCGTAGCCGGAAGGAATAAATCCTTTGTCCAGCTCAATCAGTTGCTTCATACCGTCAATGAATATTTCTTCCGGGACTTCTGGCATAGCCATACGTGCTGCGGAACGGTTCATACGTTTCCAGTTCTCATGCGGACGGAAAATATGGATATTACCATTTTCATCTTTATGCGCTTTCTGGCCTTCAAAAATGGTTTGAGAATAATGCAGTACTGAAAGGGCCGGTAAAAAACCGAGCTCCTGGTAAGGACGGATGTTTACATTTTTCCATACTCCGTTTTCCCAGTCTGCCTCCAGCATGTGATCAGAAAAATATTTTCCAAAACCTAAATTGCTAAAGTCTACTTGTCCTAATTTACTTTCTTTTATCTGCTGCACAGGTATTTGCATCGCCTCTACCATAAAATACTATTTTTGACTATTATTATTGCGAAGATACGAAAACGCGGGAGCAAATATAAACCTGGCACACATTAAAACCGCATAGGCACATAGAAAACAGAAGTAAGAATGAGCTTAAACAACATCCATCTCCCTCCGCTCCTGGTAGCACAACTCTACCCGGACAGCTTAACAGGCGAACCTGCAAAAACAGGACCGGCTCAAAAGGACCCGGCAACGAAGGCCGAGCGCACGCAGCCCCCTGCAGAATGGAAGCTGCTGGGGAATAATCAAAAAAACATACTGATTGCAGTGGCATATGAAAATATTGCCCACCTGCCCGACCCCCAGCTGGACTTTTTAATGCAGCTTCTGAAAGCCTGCCAGCTCAGCCTTAACGATGTAGCGCTCATTAACCTGAACAATTATAAGGAAGTGGAGTACACAGATATGCTGAACTATTTTCAAACAAAGACCATTCTGCTTTTTGGCGTCAGCGCCCAGGAGTTTGGCTTCCCGTTTGAAACGCCGCAATACCAGGTTCAGCCATTCACCCAATATACAGTAATTCACGCGCCGGCTTTACATGATCTGCAAAGCGACAAGCCTGCCAAAGGGCTGCTCTGGATCGGATTAAAAAAGATATTTAATTTATGACTTTGATTTTTGCCACCAACAACATCCATAAGGTAAACGAGATCCGCAACGCCTTAAATAACGATTTTGAAATTATCAGCTTAAAAGAAGCAGGTATTGACAAAGATATCCCTGAGCCGCATGATACCCTGGAAGCTAATGCTTCTGAAAAATCACAGACCATTTTCAGGCTTACAGGTAGCAATTGTTTTAGTGAAGATACAGGACTGGAAGTGGAGGCGTTGAATGGGGCTCCCGGTGTAAAGAGCGCAAGATATACTGAGGGGGAACCACAATATAAAGACTTTATAGACAAATTATTAGACAAATTAAAAGATGAAAACAACCCGAAAGCAAGGTTCAGAACGGTAATTTCCCTTATTATAAACGGAGAAGAGCATCTGTTTGAAGGAATCTGCACCGGGAACATTACCCGGGAACGCATAGGCACTAACGGTTTTGGTTACGACCCGGTATTTATACCCGATGGAGCTGATAAAACATTTGCAGAAATGACAATGGATGAAAAAAAACAGTACAGCCACAGGGCAAAGGCGCTGGCAAAGTTAGTTAACAGGTTAAAAAGTTGATAAGTTAACAATGTTTTTAATCTGCAAACAGCCCTCAAGGTAGTAAGAGGGCGAGCTTTCAGCCTTGAGCTTCGGGCTTTCAGCATGGACTATTTCCCTATATTTGAAAAAACTTTTTAATAATTTAAAGAATTTGGAACCTACACGCAACCATACGCTTCCCGAAAGCGACTTAATTACAGGGTGCATAGAAGGAGACCGCAGAATGCAGGAAGAGCTATACAGGCGCTTTTCTCCTAAAATGTATGCAGTTTGCTTACGTTATGCCTCCAATGCTGATGAAGCCCAGGATATTTTACAGGACGCGTTTATCAAAGTTTTCAAAAAACTGGACAGCTTCAGGGGCGATGGTTCTTTTGAAGGCTGGGTAAGAAGGATTTTTGTAAATACCGCTATTGAATATTTCAGGCGAAAGAAATATCTGCAACCCGTAACCGAGAAAGAAGAGAATACCATTGAGGGAAAGTATATTTCTGCATTGGATGAGCTGGCTGAAAAGGATATCCTGGAATTAATCACCCGGTTATCTCCCGGCTACCGCACCGTATTTAACATGTATGTTGTAGAGGGATATTCGCATAAAGAAATTGGTGATATGCTGGGCATCAGCGAAGGCACCAGCAAATCGCAGCTCTCCAGGGCCAAGGTGATACTGCAGGATATGGTCA
>DAOLFI010000437.1:0-3956 GCA_035326385.1 Niabella sp. | reverse complement strand
TGCATATTTGTCTCTCGGAATCTTCTGTAACATAGAATAATTTAGACCTGCCGTTTCATTCTTTTCACCTTTAAACATATCTAAGATGGCAGGTAAACAATCCACACAGACAGGCCTTGTATTCTCCAGGAAATTTACAAAAGACGATATCAGTCCTTATGACATGTTTGAATATGATTATCGAACCTCGCTGATCAAGAACCCAACGGGCGAAGTAGTATTCCGGTTAGATGATGTGGAAGTACCTAAGCAATGGAGCCAGATAGCCACAGATATCCTGGCACAAAAATATTTCAGAAAAGCAGGCGTTCCCCAACCTGGCGCCCGCCTAAATGACGCAGTCGGGCAGGGAACCACAGGCAGGGAAACCAGCGTGAAGCAGGTAGCCCACCGGCTGGCACATTGCTGGCGTATGTGGGGCGAACGTTATGGTTATTTTGCAGGTAAGCAGGATGCACAGATATTTTATGACGAGCTGGTTTATTCTTTACTCAGCCAGTCCTGCGCGCCTAACAGTCCGCAATGGTTTAACACGGGTTTACACGAAGTGTACGGTATTACCGGCAAGCCCCAGGGGCATTATTATGTTGATCCTGAAGATGGAGAATTAAAAAAATCTACTAGTGCCTATGAAAGGCCACAGCCTCACGCGTGTTTTATCCTGAGCGTAGATGATGACCTGGTAAATGACGGTGGTATTATGGACCTGTGGGTACGTGAGGCCCGTATTTTTAAATACGGCAGCGGTGTGGGCACCAACTTCAGCAATATCCGTGGTGAAGGCGAAAAGCTCAGCGGAGGCGGCACTTCCAGCGGCTTAATGAGCTTTTTGAAGATAGGCGACCGGGCAGCGGGCGCTATCAAAAGCGGGGGAACCACGCGCCGCGCTGCTAAAATGGTCTGCCTCGATCTGGACCACCCGGAAATTGAAGCGTTCGTTAACTGGAAAGTACAGGAGGAAGATAAAGTAGCGGCTTTAATAGCAGCAGGTTATTCAAGCGATTATGAAGGCGAGGCATACCGCACAGTAAGCGGGCAAAACAGTAACAACTCTGTCCGTATTCCCAATTCTTTTTTTAAAGCGCTGGCAAAAGAGGGCGACTGGGAACTGAAAGCAAGGAGCAATGGCAAGGTGATGAAAACCATAAAAGCCCGGGACCTCTGGGATCAGATCAATTATGCCGCGTGGCGTTGTGCAGATCCCGGAACACAATATGATACCACCATTAACGAATGGCATACCTGCCCGGAAGGAGGGCCCATACGCGCCAGCAATCCCTGCAGCGAGTACATGTTCTTAGATAATACTGCCTGTAACCTGGCCAGCGTAAACTTGCGTAAATTTTTTAACGAGAAAGAAAATCTTTTTGATGTTGAGGGCTTTGAATATACTTGCCGCTTATGGACAACCGTTCTGGAGATTTCGGTGCTGATGGCACAGTTCCCTTCCAAAGAAGTAGCGCAGCTAAGTTATGATTATCGTACGCTCGGACTGGGATACGCTAACCTGGGCAGTATGCTGATGGTAAGCGGGATTCCATACGACAGTGATGCAGCCAGGGGTATTGCCGGTGCTGTTACAGCCATCATGACAGGCGTGGCTTATGCTACGTCGGCAGAAATGGCTTCGCACCTGGGAGCCTTTCCGCGTTTTGAAGCAAATAAAGAACACATGATGCGCGTGATGCGCAACCATCGTGCAGCAGCCTATGATGCAGGCGAAGCTTATGAGGACCTGCAAATAAAACCTATGGGTATTAATGCGGCGCATTGCCCGGATTACCTGTTAAAAGCAGCCACAAGAGCCTGGGATAATGCCGTTCAGTTGGGTGAGCAATACGGTTATCGTAATGCGCAAACCACGGTTATTGCTCCAACCGGTACTATTGGTTTACTGATGGACTGCGACACAACCGGCGTAGAACCCGATTTTGCGCTGGTAAAATTTAAAAAACTGAGCGGTGGCGGTTATTTTAAAATCATCAATCAAAGCGTGCCACAGGCATTGCATACATTGAAATACAGTGAACAGCAAATTGAAGATATTGTAAATTATGCCCGGGGACATGCAACATTAAAAAATGCGCCTTATATAAATGAACAAAGCCTTATAGCTAAAGGCTTTACAGCTGATGAGATAGAAAAGCTCAATGCAGCCATGGGCACCGCTTTCGAGATAGGCTTTGCATTTAATATATTTACTTTGGGAGAAGCCTGCCTGCAACGCCTGGGCTTCAAACCGGAAGACTACAATGATTTCAGCTGGAGCCTGCTGGAAGCGTTAGGTTTTACCGGTGAGCAGATTGAAGCTGCCAATACTTATGTATGTGGCGCCATGACTGTTGAAGGTGCGCCTTATTTGAAAGAAGCGCATCTGCCTGTTTTTGATTGCGCCAATAAGTGCGGCCCTACCGGCAAACGCTACATTCATGCACATGGTCATATCCGCATGATGGCCGCAGCACAGCCTTTTTTAAGCGGCGCTATCAGCAAAACCATTAACCTCCCTAACGAGGCCTCTGTTGAAGAAATTGCCGATGCCTATAAGCTAAGCTGGGAGCTGGGGTTGAAGGCCTGTGCCTTATATCGTGATGGTTCTAAGCTTAGTCAGCCATTAAGTAATGCGAGTGATAAGAAAAAGAAAGCTGATGTTGAGGAAGAAGCTGAAACAGCATCCCCGGCGGTTACTGAAACGCATATCGTTGATATGGGTAAGCTTACTGTTGAAGAATTATTAGAGGAAGTAAATAAGCGGGTGCAGAACAGCGCCGATACCCGCTTAAAGCGCCAGCTGGCTATGATTGTTGAGCGCCGTACTTTACCCGCAAAACGCAGGGGCTTTACACAAAAAGCCAAGATAAGCGGGCAAACCCTTTTCTTAAGGACCGGTGAGTATAACGATGGGACATTAGGTGAAATATTTATAGATATGGCCAAGGAAGGTGCTACCATGCGCAGTATGCTCAATTGTTTTGCAATTGCAGTTTCCATAGGCTTGCAGTATGGTGTGCCGCTGGAAGAGTTTGTAGAAAAGTTTGTATTTACCCGCTTTGAGCCTTCGGGTATGGTGCAGCACCCGAATATAAAATCAACTACTTCTATTATTGATTTCATTTTCCGCGCCCTGGCTTATGATTACCTCGGCCGTACCGATCTCGTACATGTTCTGGATAAAGCGGACAGTACAAATCACGACATGGATGATGAAGACTGGGATGAAAGCACACCTACTATTGGCGACCGTGTACATGAAGTAGGCGATATGCGTGTAATCAGTACTGTTCCATCAAAAACTGCTGAAACCTCAGAACCTGCTGCTGCAGGGCTCAACGCAGTAAATGCAGCAGTTAAAAGTATGCAGAGTGATGCACCGTCATGTAATGTTTGCGGACATATTACTATAAGAAGCGGCACCTGTTATAAATGCCTGAATTGCGGCAATAGTTTGGGATGTAGTTAAAAATTCCCTATAAACCTTTTTGATATGAATAAAAATTTGTTTAAAGCTGCTGCCATTGCTTTTTTACTGTCCATATTATGGGTCAGGGTCTGCAGCCAGCCCATAAAAGATAAAGATTTCAGAGTGATAGCGTATTACTCATCCAACGCCCATAAAATTGACAGTTTCCCCATTGAAAAGCTGACACATATTATTTACAGCTTTTGTCATTTAAAAGGCAACAGGCTTAACGTGGATAATGCAGCAGATTCGTTAACGATACAGAAGCTTGTTTCTTTAAAATCAAGAAACCCTGAGTTGAAGGTTTTATTGTCATTGGGCGGATGGGGAGGCTGCAAAACCTGTTCCGATGTCTTCTCCACTCAGACAGGAAGAGCAGCATTTGCGGGTTCTGTGAAAGCGCTTGCCGCTTATTTCAAAACAGATGGCATTGATCTGGACTGGGAATATCCTACAATAGAAGGACATCCGGGACACCCTTACAAACCGGAGGACA
>DAOLFI010000436.1:0-3969 GCA_035326385.1 Niabella sp. | reverse complement strand
ACCTCAATAATGGTATTTACCTCGAAGAAGAGCTCATCAGCAGCCGGAAAACCTCTTTCTGCATTGGTGTGGCAGGCTATCCTGAAAAACATTTTGAAGCGCCTAATATGCAGACCGATCTGGCATACCTGAAGGCAAAAGTAGATGCAGGAGCCGATTATATAGTTACGCAGATGTTCTTTGACAATGCAAAATATTATGCTTTTGTAGAAGCCTGTAGAGCTAATGGTATCAATGTACCTATTGTTCCCGGTCTTAAACCCATTTATAACAAGAAGCAACTAACCACCCTGCCTAAAATATTTTCTATCGACCTGCCGCAGGAGCTTTCCGATGAGGTTTCAAAGTGCAAAAACAACGCAGAAGTAGAAAAAGTGGGCGAAGAGTGGCTACTGGCGCAAAGCCGTGATCTGAAGAAAAATGGTGCGCCGGGGCTGCACTATTATACGCTGGGTAAACCGGGTATTGTGGCCAATGTGATTAAGAGAATATAGTTTTTGTGTACGATGTTAGTTGTACGATGTACTACAAGTAACCAGCAACCAGTATCCAATTCGCATACACACATCGTACATCTGATATCGTAAACCGTACATCATAAATCATAACACTCGAAAACAGGGTCTGACCGTCACGGTCTGACCAATAAATACAAAACCACCATTTAATTTGTCCAGAAAGAAGAAAAATATAACGCTCGAAAAAATTTTAATTGAAGACTATGCGGCCGAAGGCCGCTCACTGGCCCGTGTGGACGGTAAAGTAATTTTTGTGGAACAAGTAGTTCCGGGCGATGTGGTAGATGTGCGTCTTACCAAAAATAAAAAAGACTGGGGCGAGGGCTGGCCTTTACATTTTCACAGCTATTCCGAAAAGCGGGTGGAACCTTTTTGCAGCCATTTCGGAACCTGCGGGGGCTGCCAGTGGCAAATGCTGCCTTACGATCTGCAGTTACAGTACAAGCAAAAACAGGTGCAGGATAACCTGAAAAGGATAGGAAAGGTCCAATTACCTGAAATGTTGCCAATTATCGGAGCAAATAAAACTATACAATACCGGAATAAGATCGAATACACTTTTGGTACGGAGGAATTTTTGACGAAAGAAGCGTTTGCGAAACGTAAGGAAGAAGCGTTGAGAACCCCTTCAGGGGTGGGGAGTGAGAACGGACCCGGTGCTGCCGGCTTTCACGCCAAAGGCTTTTGGGATAAAGTAGTAGATATACAAACCTGCTACCTGCAGGCAGAACCTACGAATGAGATAAGGTTAGCTATTAAAAAATTTGCCATACAAAATAACTGGAGCTTTTACAACCTGCGGGAACAGCACGGCTTTTTACGAACGATGCAAGTGCGCCTTTGTGAAACGGGGGAGTGGATGGTTAATATTGTAGTGGGGGAGAATGACCCGGAAAAGATTGAAAAATTAATGCAGTTTGTATTGCAGCAGTTTCCTCATATCACATCCCTGCTTTATACCATCAACACCAAACGGAACGACAGCCTACACGACCTGAAGCCGGTAGTTTACTCTGGTAAGGGGTATGTAATAGAACAGCTGGAAAGTTTTCGGTTTAAGATAGGGCCTAAATCTTTCTTTCAAACCAACACGCGGCAGGGCGAAGCATTATACAGGATTACCAGGGAATTTGCAGAACTGACAGGTAACCAGATCCTGTATGATCTGTACTGCGGTACGGGTAGTATTGGCATTTTTTGCAGCCGGGAAGCCGGTAAAATTATTGGAGTAGAAATGATCGATGCTGCTATAGATGACGCCAGGGAAAATGCTGCGCTGAACCATCTTGATAAGACGCATTTTTATGCAGGTGATGTAATAAAGATTTGTGATGATGACTTTTTTGCCAGGCATGGCCGCCCGGATGTAATCATCACCGACCCTCCCCGCGCCGGTATGCACGAAAAGCTGGTGCAGAAAATAAATGAAATGGCTGCGCCCACAGTGGTATACGTAAGCTGTAATCCTGCTACACAGGCCCGCGATCTGGCCCTATTGGATGAAAAATATACCGTGACAAAGATCCAGCCGGTAGATATGTTTCCGCATACACTGCATATAGAAAATGTAGTACAGCTGAAGCTGAGATAAAATACAGGTGTAAAGATATTAGCTGTGCCAGTTTCTTGCCTGTATTAATTTTTCAAATTAATGGATACTATCTAAAAGAACGACAATCCACAACACTTACTACTCACCCATATCAGCCAGCTCGGCCTTCATTAAAAAAACATTGTAAGGCATCCACATGGACATGAGAAAATAAAGGTCATCGCCGGAGGCAGACAATGGATGAAAATAGGAGCCATATAATTGGGCATACTCTTTACCGGAAGCCAGCTCATAGGGATTGCTCCAGGGTCCGGTAATATCCGTCGCTGTTCGCATGGTAATATTATAACGGCTTTCATTAAAATAAGCGATGATCCATTTTTTGTGTTTGGTATTGTAGATAAATGACAGCTCGCCCACCTGCTCATTGATGATGACACTGGCTTTGGACTCATCGCCGGTTACCCAATTGCCGCTGGTGCCGTTCCAGTATTCATATTTGCTGAGATTTTCAATATCGGCCTCTTTAAATCTGGCCAGGTGCGCAGGATTGTTTCGGCCTGCCCGCGTGCCTATCATATATACATAACCGTCTTTTTTGAAATAACCAGCCATCCCAAAACTACTGCTTGCCGAAAATACTACTGTTTCACACCTGGTCCAGGTTTGCCCGTTATCAGTTGATTTATATAATCCCGAATGATTGGTAACCCAGCCTGTCCAGTTTTTTATATTGAAATAATGTACATAATCTGCCCCGTTGGCCCGGATGGCTGCTGATGGTATAGAAGTGAGGTTGCCATTGCCCGACTGGTCTTTTCCCCCCGGAATGAGCTCCCGGGCATTGCCTGCATTATCAATGGCCATGCTGCTGAAACTAAGCCCGTCGTTCAACTGGTTATCGTTAGAAAAGGCCAGCACATTGGAGCGCCAGCTGCCACCATTGGGGCCGGGATTGGCTGTGTTAGGCACAAAGTCCTGCCCAAAAGTATCGCCAAAAAATCCCCCGTAGGTTTGGGGTGCCATCTCCCACACAATTCCCAGGTCTGTTCCGCCCACATTCCACTTCCCGGCCGTATTATTAGGGTTGGGCAAAAGCTCATTTGCAAGCGGTTTGCCGGTTACGCGGGCAATGCGGCTTACTTTCCGTACAAAAAATCCCCGGCGGTTGTCCACGTTCAGGCCAAGCTGGTTGGATGCATTGCCATCTTTGTAATGCGCTTTCAGCAGCAATTTGAAAGACTCAGGATCAGATGCCTGCACAAGGTAGCTGAAAGTATAGGAGGAGGACAATTCCTGCCGGCTTATATTCCTGGAGTAGCTGTTTCCCCCGCTTTTTATGACGGAGATATGATCAATGGCTTCTATGTTTTTAAAACTCAGAACCGTTGATACTTTTTTTGTTTCCTTATCAGGAATAAGATCTGTTACAGATGCTGTAATCTCATCTGCTGGCACAAATGCTTCCTGATCCTTGTCCTTTTTGCACGCTATGAGCAGACAAAGAAACCATATGAAGACCGGCAAAGCGGAACTTCTTCCGCTGCCGGTCCATTTTTTATACTTTTTGTTCACCACTAATATCCGGGGTTTTGTGTATAGTTGCCCTTAGCCCAGTTGATCTGAGGTTGCGGAATGGGGAAAAACTCATCGCGGCCGGCGGTAAATTTCGCAACACCCATCCATGGAAACCTGCCTTTTTCAACTGCAAAGTAATCATTCATGGTCTTTTCTAAAATTCCCCAGCGCTGCAGGTCAAAGAAACGACGTCCTTCGCCAGCCATTTCGAGGCGGTTTTCCCATTGCATTGCTTTTTAGGGAAAGGCTTTTTTCCAGGGGCAGTTAACGCCGGGCTTATAGGTTTCTATCTTATAATTCAAAAAAGGCGGTCCATCACTT
>DAOLFI010000435.1:0-3971 GCA_035326385.1 Niabella sp. | reverse complement strand
CTTTTCTCCAACGCTACAAACACGTTCTCAAATGTGGCTGGCGTGGTATCATTTGCAATTTTCTCTATCTCTTCCACATGCAGTTTCATGGCTTCCTTAAAGGCCGGCCCGAAATCAGCATCCTTTATTTTATCAAAAGGAATAGTATGATAGGGCAGCGCGCTTTCGTTTGCGAAGGGATTGGATAAGCTGTCATAACTGCTGTCAGCAGCGCTGCCATCAGCGCCTGAATTACAGGATGCAATAATGGATGACATAAGTATTACGGATGACATATATTTCATGTATAGTATTTTATTTCAGATACGAATAATGATTTCTGTTAACAAATGTAATACTATTCTAAAAGAGAGGGGATAGGGAGTAGTTAGTAGGGCGGTCTGAACGTCTAGCGTCTAATGTCTAAATACTAAAATCCCCCATCCTGTATACTGAAAATTATATATATTGCCCGGGTTATTATTTTTATCTGGTTATTTGTAAGAAAGATGGCAACAAGATTAACCCCCTTATTCAGAAAATTTTTTGAAAGCGAAAAGGCAGGCGGGCTTATTCTTGTTACCTGTACCATCATTTCTATAATACTATCCAACTCATCTTTTTCGGAAAGCTATCATGCTATATGGCAGAAGAAAATCGGGGCGGGCAGTATTGAACACTGGATCAACGATGGACTGATGACCATCTTCTTTCTACTGATAGGTCTGGAGCTGGAAAGAGAGATTTACAAAGGAGAGCTGTCAAATATAAAAAATGCCATGCTGCCCGTATTCAGCGCTGTTGGCGGAATGCTTGTTCCGGCAGGATTGTATCTTTTGCTCAATGCCGGCACAGCTACTCAATCGGGCGCGGGTATACCTATGGCTACTGATATTGCCTTTGCATTAGGCATCCTTTCCTTATTGGGCAACAGGGTTCCCGCTTCTTTAAAAGTATTTTTAACAGCGCTGGCTGTTATTGACGACCTGGGCGCCATTTTAGTGATTGCTCTTTTTTACTCTAAAGGAATAATATGGACCAACCTTATCATTTCGCTGGGTATATGGGTAGTGCTGCTGGGATTGAACCGACTTAAAATAAAAAACCTTATACCTTATATTGCCGGAGGCATTGCTATGTGGTGGTATATGCTGCACAGCGGCGTACATGCTACTATAACAGGGGTTCTGCTGGCTTTTGCCATACCCTTTGGAAGCGGGGATAAAAGATCCACTTCCTATATACTCCAGCACTTTTTGCACAAGCCTGTGGCTTTTCTCATACTTCCCATTTTTGCATTGGCAAACACTGCCGTTGATATAAGCGCTGATATGAGCAGCCTTATTAAGGAAAGCTATACTTTGGGAATTGCATTGGGATTAGTGATAGGGAAACCTCTGGGCATTTTCTTACTGGCATTTATTGCAGTGAAAACAAAAATATGCAGGCTTCCCGGTGATATTAACTGGAAGCTGATTGCAGGTACAGGTTTTTTAGGTGGTATAGGTTTTACCATGTCTATTTTCATAGCGCTATTGGCGTTTGACCACCCTGAAACGATCAATAATACCCGGCTGGCCATATTGCTCTCCTCTTTAATAGCAGGTACGCTGGGCTTTTTCCTGCTGAAATTATTCTTAGGAAAGAAACGGACAGAGAGACTTTAAATAATTACTATTGTGCAGGGAATGAAAGGCTTCGATAGATACCTGACACATTGCATGTATTCATCACCGCAGACCTTTAGAATACGATACAATAAGCGTATGAGGCGTGGATACCTGATACAGTAAAAAATAATGCGAGGCGTGGACGCCTCGCATAGCCGGGGAATTGTGTGTTTATTGTTCCACCTTTTTATGGAGCAGTGCTCATAGAAAAAGGATAATCTGATTTTGCCAAGCCTCTTGTTTTATTAGGTTGTGCCCCTAATCCAAAACTGATAGCTCCGCCTTTCAGCAACTCAAAATGATCTAAATAATTTTTTGTACTGGCTTTTCCGTTAACAGCAACAGATTGTACATACCTGTTGGCGCTATTATTCTGCGGAGCATTAATAACAAGTTTTTTCCCGTTTTCAAAACTGATCTCTGCTTTCTTAAACAAAGGAGTTCCGATAACATATTGTGTACTTGCCGGTGTGACAGGATAAAAGCCTAATGCTGAAAACACATACCAGGCAGAGGTTTGTCCGTTATCCTCATCACCACAATAACCTTCGGGAGATGAATTGTATAATTTATCCATTACCTCACGCACCCAATACTGCGACTTCCACGGCTGGCCGGCATAGTTATACAAATACACCATGTGCTGTATGGGCTGGTTGCCGTGTGCATACTGGCCCATACCCGTTACCTGCATTTCACGCATTTCATGAATAACAGATCCATAGTAAGAATAATCACCAAAATCGGGCGGCATTATAAAAACGGAGTCTAACATTGTGATGAACATTTTATCGCCTCCCATCAGCTGCTTTAATCCTTCAATGTCCTGGAACACGCTCCAGGAGTAATGCCAGCTGTTACCTTCTGTAAACGCACCACCCCAGGAATAAGGATTGAAAGGAGTAGTAAAGCTACCATCCTCATTTTTGGGACGCATCAGCAAAGTTTGAGGATCGAACAGCTTCTTGTAATTCATCGCTCTTTTCTTATACACATCTGTTTCTGTTGCAGGCTTGCCCAGGGCTTTGCCAAAAGCATAGATGGCATAATCATCGTAAGCATACTCTAACGATCGGGCCACATTCTCACTGACCCTTACATTGTTAGGTACATAACCCAGCTTGTTATAATATTCCACGCCCCGCCTTCCGGTGGCATTGGGACCTTCATTATTAGCCCCATGTACCAGCGCCTGCCATAATGTTTCTGCATCATAGCCCCGCAAGCCTTTTAAATAAGCTTCTGATACCACCGATGCTGAATTGTTGCCTACCATAACAGCACGGTAACCTGGCGAAGACCATTCGGGTAACCAGCCTCCTTCCTTAAAATCGCTGATAAGGCCCTCCTGCATTTCTTTTGCAATAGAAGGATATACAAAATGCAGGAACGGGTATAAGGCCCTGAACGTATCCCAAAAGCCCGTACCTGCAAACTTATAGCCCGGCTCGGTTTTACCGGTGTACGGACTGTAATGCACTATTTTTCCGCTTGCATCTTTCTCATACATCTTTAAAGGAAAGAAAACCATGCGATACAGGCAGGAATAAAAAGTACGCATCTGTTCATCGGTGCCACCTGATACTTTTACACGACCCAGTACCTCATCCCATATTTTTCTTCCTTCCTTCTTTACTACATCAAAATTTTTATTACCGATCTCTGAGCTTAAATTCAAAGCAGCCTGTTCGAAGCTGATAAACGAGGAAGCCACTTTTGCATTTACCACCTCGCCTCTTTTTAGTCCTTTAAAACCAATTACAGCACCTGCATGCTTACTTTTCATTTCATCTTTGTCTGAAAATTTATTTTCGTCCCAGGTAGCTTTATAATCAAAGCTCCTGTCAAACTGTATAACGAAATAGTTCTTAAAGTTTTCAGGCACACTGCCGCTGTTCCTAGTACTGTAGCCAATGATCTTATTTTCAGAAGGGATGATCTTTACATAAGAGCCTCTGTCAATAGCATCTATGATCACATAAGCACTGTCTGTTTCTGGAAAAGTAAAACGGAAGTAGGCGGCACGCTCAGAAGGCGTGATTTCTGTTGTTACATCAGCATCTGCCAGGTACACTTTATAATAATTTGGCTGCACTACTTCTGTTTTGTGCGAAAACCAGCTGGCACGCTCGTCCTCTTTAAACCTCATTTTCCCGGTTACAGGCATTATAGCAAAATACCCGTAATCATTCATCCAAGGTGAGGGCTGATGCGTTTGTTTAAACCCAACTATTTTATCAGCACTGTATTTGTAAATCCAGCCATCGCCCATTTTACCGGTTTGCGGCGTCCATAAATTCATACCCCATGGCAATCCTATAG
>DAOLFI010000434.1:0-3974 GCA_035326385.1 Niabella sp. | reverse complement strand
TTTATCAGCCTTCATACCGTAAATACGCATCGTAAAAATATTCTGTCCAAAGCCGATGTAAAAACCCCTTTAGACCTTACAAGAAAAGCATTAAGCGAAGGCTGGGTTTGATATGGCCCCTAAAAATCACTATCGTTAGGTATTGACTTTGGAATTTCCCAGATATACTTTTGCATAAGCATTTTTAGAAAAGCACATCTCAGGCAGCCAACTTGCTTATAGAACACAACATCATACCGGTTGTTCTTTTCAATTGTAAGGCCTTCAATTGAATACCATTTATGGTTTATTGCCTGACAGTGTAGCGCATGCTATAATCAATAATTTTTAAATTTTTATCAAGAAAGAGAAATGAAAAAACAATTGTTTTGCACTTTCCTGTGCATATATACATTACTATTTGTCGCCTGCAGTAAAAATGACCATGAGACTGGCAATAATTCAGATTATAAACCCTCAAAGCGGCCAATAGGTGAAACAATAGGCAGTGCCGAACAATTTACATTTGGATCAGCTTATTCAAGCTTTTCTTCACAGAATGGCGAGATCAGGATCGATATTCCGGCTCAAACAATAGATGGAACAGGTATTTTAACCATTCAAAAAATAAAAAATACCAGTCCGGGAGGTGTAGGTGACGCTTTCAGGATAAGCTTTGATAAACAGCTCAGCAAGCCGGTGACGGTTCAATTTTCTTATGAAGACAAACTGGATTCACTATCAGGGAACGTGGAATGTACTGGCGGAATAGCCATACAGGATACGGTTGCCGGTTTTTGGGCGCTACAAACAAAGGTTGCTTTTGCTACCGGTGGAAATTACGTGTCATATAATACAACCGCTAAAAAATTTGATATGGCATTTACACAACCGGTAAGACTAACACCGGCATTTAAAACCGTAAGACCATTAACCGATGTCAGGTTTAGTGTAGTAAGCAATATGCCTGTATCCGATCCCCTTTGCTCATTGTACGGAACGGATAGATCCCCGATTCTCCTGTGCGATGATGTGCTGGCGGAAAGCACGATCATAGACAGATGGGAATTATTAAACCGCGAAAGTGAAGGTGCCGGCGCACTAACCCCTAATGGCAGCCAGGCTACATACAAAACCTCGGCTTACGAACTTCCTGTCATAAACCCTGCCACTATTTTAGTTTTTCTAAAACATTACACAAGGCCGCTCATTGCAAAAGTTTTTGTACAGCCGGAAGTATCCGGACTGAAGTTCTCGATTGGTAACCGGCAATACAGCTTTAACGATGATGCAATTGAGGCAGGGCTGGTTCATGGCAAGTTTGAAATGAGCTGGGATTTAGGCGCCCATTCGGGGTCTTTAACCAGCCGTGGCGGAAGCCCTGGTACCTATAACTGGGACAACAACTTCACACAGTTTCTGTTTGTACCCGGAGATATGACCCCGCAGCAGGCATTCCAGCATTTATACAATGATGGCCTGATTGTTAGTGCCGGACAGGTAAAAATTACAAAGGTGGGAGCTGTGGGGCAAAAAATTACAGGAACTCTCGAAATCAGCAATGCAGGCAGCACCAACCTGGAAACATCAGCATACCTGGGAGACCGAAAGATCGTTGGCTCTTTTAATGTAATGCGTGATTATTGATAACGATGCTCAAAAATAAATAACCTGAATAATGAAACATTTTTTTTTGCTGCTGGGTATATTGCTGTCTTTTGCTGCAGACGCCCAGAGAAATTTTATTACCAAATGGGTATTTCAGCGTGCCTCAAGCAGTTTGATCTTTAGTGCGCTAACAGAAGACTACGTGAATTATTCATGGACCACCACTTCCAGTCCTGCAGGAGGAAGCGGCAGGTTTAGCCAACCCGGCACCTGGGAAGTTGTAAGTTTAGCTATACCTATACGTGCCGGTGATACTTTAACACTGAGTATGGAGCCAGAAAACCTGAGGCGCTTTTATACAGGATCCGGAGTTGCCGGTGCATACGCCGGCAACCTGGGGGATGTGGTTCAGTGGGGCTCAGTGCCCTGGACAAGCATGAAAAATGCATTTCAGTCATGCAGTAACCTTAATATAACGGCTACAGACAGACCCGATCTTTCCCGGGTTAAAGATATGAGCGGGATGTTTGATCGCTGTTCATCCCTTACCGCGCCACCCAATATTGAGAGCTGGGATGTGAGCGGTGTTACTAATATGGAGTATATGTTTTTCCAGGCTCCCCTTTTCAACAGCAATCTGGGCGCCTGGAACCTGAAGGCATTGACCAACGCCACAGCTATGTTCAGTAATAGCGGGCTAAGCTGCGAAAACTACAGCCGCACCTTAAAAGCCTGGGCTGAAAATCCTAATACTGCCGGCAATGTAGACTTTACCTTCCAAAGAGAAACCGTGTATACTAATACCGCAGTATCATGGCGCAATTCGCTTATTGCCAAAAACTGGAGCATTTCCTCGGATCGTATTGCCGTTCCCGGGGACCTCTGTTACGATATCGTATTGCCCGTAACCTTCGGTAATATAAACGTTACACTCAAAAATGGTAGCCTGCACGTGAACTGGATAACGCTTACGGAAACCGGTAACAGTCATTTTGAAATAGAAGCATTAACAGACGGTAAAAATTTTACCATAATAGGAAATGTTTTATCCAAAGCTCAGGCCGGCAATTCATCAGTGCCCTTACATTATGAGTTCATTGGTAACATACAAAGTCCGGCATTGGCAGCCATGGGTATTTTGTTGTTTGGCGCGGCCGGTGTCAGTATAAGCCGCCGTAAAAAATACCTGCTCCTGGCGCTTGCAGCAGGCATCGGGCTGAGTATTTCAGGCTGCAGCAAGCACGGGCTTTCTGCAGAAGATGATATAAGAGACATTTATGTGCGCATTAAGCAGGCGGATGAAGATGGAAGCTTTAAGTTCAGCAAAGTAGTAAAAGCGGTCAGAGAATAGCCCTGCTACACTATGCAATATAGAAATGTGTTACGGAGATTTTTCATTTCGACTGACCGGAATTAAAATACTGTAACGCTAATTAAATATTGCTGAACGAAAATGATTTTGAGAACCTATTATTACAATTCAGGTCTCTTTTTCTTCAGTTTATCCGGAATGAACAGTTGCCATACATTATCCGGACATAGTTTTGTCCAACACTTTTATAGAATCTAAATAAATTAATAAACAGAAAAATTATGCAACGCATCTCAATAGAAAAAAAATTGTTGTTTTTAACCGTACTGTTTTTATGTTCCATCCCGGCTATCGCACAACAGCAGGTACAAACCCTGAGAGGGACTGTTACAGACCAGCAATCAAAAAAAGGTATTGGGAACGTAACGGTATCTATACCCGGCACCAGCCTGGGAACGATAGCTGATAGTACCGGTACATTTACCATAGAGGAAGTGCCGTTAGGTCGCGTTTCCGTGCTCGTTTCACATATCGGATATGAGCCACGGCAATTACAGAATATAGTAATAGAGGCCGGAAAGGAAACTGTTCTGGAAATTGAATTGCTTGAAAGCATGACTACTCAAATGAATGAAGTAGTGGTCACTGCAAAACGCAGGATAACCTCCACACAAATGGCTACAGTCAGCGCATCAGAGTTTAATGCCGAAGATACCAGGCGTTTTGCAGGCAGCAGAAACGATGTAGCCCGGATGGCATCCAATTTTGCAGGTGTCAATAGCGTAAATGACGGACGTAATGATATTATCATTCGGGGGAACTCTCCGCTTGGCTTATTATGGCGGTTAGAGGGTGTTGACATTCCCAACCCCAACCATTTTGGAAGTCTTGGTCTTACCGGAGGGCCTGTAGGAATGTTCAACAATAATGTAATAGGACAGTCTGCATTTTATACAGGAGCTTTTCCTGCTCAATTTGGCAACGCTACATCCGGCGTATTTGATGTATATCTACGTAAAGGAAACACGAACCGCCGTGAGTTTACAGCGCAGGTAGGCTTTAACGGACTGGAGCT
>DAOLFI010000433.1:0-3982 GCA_035326385.1 Niabella sp. | reverse complement strand
TGCCCATGATGTGAATTTTATATTACCTGAAAAATTTGCCAGCCATCTGCGTGTTGTATTCTTAATCTTACGTTGCGATAAATCATATAATGGATTAACAGTTTCATCATTAAAATGATTGTATCTTAAGTAGTAAGGTTGGCCATCAGGATTCACATCGAAGAGATTTACATCTTTTTCCAGGCGTGCAATATTATAGAACAACCCATCCCCCTGCGAAGGAGAGTTTGTTTTCCTGTTGATAAACAAGTTAGAAGCGCTAAAACGTAACCAGTTAGTAACCTTATGGTCTATATTAATTCTGAAGTTCTGACGCTCATATCCATCGGTAAGCTTTACCACACCATCTTGTTTATTGTTTTCAAAAGACAGGTAGATATTACTCCTGTCACTGCGGCTGGCCACTGAAATAAAGTTTACAAGGCTAAGGCCTGTTCTGAAAAAATCTCTCTGCATATCCCTGTAAACGCCATACGGATTGTCCATATAACCATCAGGATCGATAGCCCTGCTCCCGGAGATTCCGGGATCAAAGCCAGCTCCTACATAATCGGAAGGATAGGTTACACCAGCGTACTTAGTATACCGGCCTTTAGCTGTTTCCCAATCAGCGGCTAAAGCATAAACATGGGACTGTGCTGTTTCCAGGTACTTGGCTAATTGTTGCCCCCCTATTTCATTTCTAACAGTAATTTCTGTTTTGTTCAGATTAAGTGAAGCCCCTCTTTTAGTAGTCACAGCTATCACCCCATTGCCGGCACGTGAGCCGTATAACGCTGCTGCGGCCGCACCTTTTACCACTTCAATGGATTCTACATCATCCACGTTGATATCGGCCAGGCTGCCTGTCAAGATAATGCCATCAACCAGCAAAAGTGGGGCAGCGCTGGTATTGAGGTTATTGTCACCTCTGAGCAGTAAGTCTGCAGATGCTCCCGGGCTGCCACCTACAGAAGACGTTTTCAACCCGGCTACCTTGCCGGCCAATGCTGAAGATGCTGAAGTAGCAGGCACTATACTTAATTTATCAGCACCCACTTTGGTTACAGAAACCGTCAGTTTTTTTCTGGATGTTGCTCCTGCCACACCCGTAACAATTACTTCACTGAGATCCTCTGCATCCCGTTTAAGGGAAATATTCAGGGAGGCGGCATCGCCAATTGTTACCTCCAGCGTTTGAAGCCCCACAGCGGAAACAACTAATACTTCTTTGGTATTAGCTGCAATGGTAAAGTTGCCATTTTCATCCGTCATTGTTCCTGAAGATTTCCCCTTAATGATAATACTGGCGTTGGGGACCGGGCTTCCGGTTTCATCCACCACCTTTCCGGTAATGGTCTTTTGAGCCAGCAAGCTGCCTGTAAATAACAGGCAGGCTGTCAGCATCGCTAACAGTTTTCTCATGTGCATGTAGTTTTAGTTTAGTAGATAAAGCCTTTAGTTAGCTGTAATACCAGCTAACTAACAAGTTTATGTCTTTTTTCTGAAAAAGTAATTTTTTGACATATAAAAAATATTTATCATCAATTTAGCCCTTCTGAACATCTAACCGAGCCATTTATAAATAAAATAGACAACAAAAACTTACATATGCTGCATAATTGATTTTCTTAGTGCTTTCGCCTATGGCCACAAAAGGTTTCAAAAAAATAATTACTTGATAATCAATATATTATTCATATTTCTAAAGAATTATCCTTTTCTTCAGGATAAGGGACAACTACCTTTTTTACCAACGGACATCCGCTAAATAATTGATTGTAAATACAGTATCAGCTATGTTAATTAAGAAAATGCCGGTGGCCGTCATTTTGGCTACCGGTATACACATATACCTGTAAGTACAATGGCATACCGGAATTTGTAAAGGAATAAAAAGTTTATTACCGGAGCGGGACTAAAAAGCTTTTTTGCTGGCTTTATTAACTCAGGCAGGGCCTCAAAGATTTTAGAGAAGTGAAGCACTATGCCTTATGTCTAAGATAAATACGTAAAACGAAGGTATACAACAAGCATAGCGATTAAAAGTCCTTAATAAAGCGGCAATGCCTTTGTATGTTTGATGCTTAAACAGTATTAAAAAGGGCCGCCTCAAAGAAAGGCGGCCCTTTTTAAATAAATAAGCAAGCTAACTAGTAGATTATTTCTTAGGGATTTTGCTGTACTACCCCCAATGTATACTCAATTTCACGCTCTGGTATTAAGAATATCCAGTTGTTGGTACCAGCCGGCTCCTCCATCTTTACTGCCAGGGAGGTACTGTGATTAGCTCCCGTTCTGTCTAATGGCAGGTTCAGGCGCTTCAGATCGTAAAAGCGGAAGCCCTCAGCCCAAAGCTCAACGCGGCGCTGGATCAGTATCTCATCAATTAATGCCTGCCCGCTATTAGAGGATAATACATAATCAGGATCCCTGTTTACAGCAAGGGTGTACAAGGCCTGGCGGGCATCTGCTTCCCTGCCCGGTATTCTTGCCAGTGCTTCAGCCTCGATCAGGTACATTTCTGCAGTACGCATAAACACAAGATCTCCGTTACTATTGGCAGGATTTGTCAAAAGGAACTTCCTCGTCATATAAGGATAACGAGTGCCTCCGGCTACTAACGGGAAACTGGCATCTGTACCTGTAGAGTCCCAAAGTTGCTTACGAATATCAGTAGGTGTAATCATGCTGTACAACTTTGAGTTTATTGCTTTCGGATTTCCTCTCGTATTTGTAGAAGAAAAATCACCGAGGTATGCATAAAAAGAATAAAAATAAGTAGGGTGATCATCGCGGTGATCAACACCCCAGATCCACTCAGGGTTTCCGGTGTCGGAAAATCCTGCCAGATATTGTGAATGGCTCATTAGCGAAGTACCCTGGCGGGCTTCTGCAGCCATTTGCGCAGCCAAAGCCCAATTTTGCTGCGTAAGTGCCACTCTCGCCTTTAGTCCTTTTGCTACGTTTACATTAAGTTGTGATTTGGACGGGCGGCTGGTAATAGGGCCCAGTAAAGCGATAGCATCATCCAGGTCCTTATTTATCTGGGTGTATACTTCCTCTACCGTATTTCTTGGTAAAGCTCCTGTTTTAGGCTCCAGTACCAGTGATAAGCCCATCGCATCATTACCAGCTCCGGCTGCATAACGGGGGGAATATAATTGAATCATCTGATAATAACCCCATGCACGGTAAGCCAGCGCCTGGCCTTTGATATAATTCTTATCTTCCTGCGGTCCTACTGCATCATCAATATATTTAATGATCATATTGGCATTACCAATAAAAGTATAGTAAAATCCATAGTGGTACCGGTTCAGGTTGCTTTGCGCATTTCGCTGGCCTAACCACCGGTATTCACTGACAAACCATCCGTTGGCTTGTGCCGTCATCACAAAATCCTCGCCCAATACGTCCATAAAGAGCATGTTTCCACTTTGCCCGCCCAGAGCCTGTGAGCCATACCATTGTACGTACAGAATACGGTGCATCCCATTTATTGCGGTCCAGGCATTTTTTGTTGTAGAAAAAATATTTTCCGGTGTCTGAGCTGAAGGATGCTTTAAATCCAGGTAGTCCTTCTTACACCCTGAGCTCAATAATGCAACTCCCAGCAGGAATATGCACGATATGTTTATTGTTACTTTTTTCATTGTTCAATCTTTTAAAAATTAACACTAATTCCAGCGTTGATGATTCTTGCTGCATCGAATGTATCACCTGTAGTGCCTGCAAAGTTTCCGTTTACATTCATTCCTTTACGTTTTGTAAAGAACCGGAGATTTTCTGCGCTGACATATACACGGGCACCTCCGGCTCCGATTTTTGTAAGAATGCTGGAAGGCAGGTGATATGCAAGGCTCAGGTTGTTAATGGCAAGATAAGTAGCACTGGTGAGCCAGCGGGTGGAAGCTGCTCCAAACTCAGCCGTTCGCAGGTTGTCCATACGCGGCACATTCGTTACATCACCCGGGTTTTGCCAGCGCTTTTGGATATCAGT
>DAOLFI010000432.1:0-4014 GCA_035326385.1 Niabella sp. | reverse complement strand
TTGGCTTTTATGATACAGGAAGCCCATAAGCGGGGTATGGAATTTCATGCCTGGCTCAATCCTTACCGTGCAGAGTTTACGGTGGGAAAGTCTTCTATCTCTGCCGATAACAATCTCAGGAAAAATCCCGATTGGTATGTTACCTACGGAACACAGCGCTATTTTAATCCCTCCAATGTGCAGGCGCAGCAATTCGTGATCAATGTAATAAAGGATATTGTAAGAAGGTATGATGTAGACGCTATCCACATGGACGATTACTTTTATCCTTACCCGGTGGCAGGAAAGGCGTTCCCCGATGATTATGCTTACCAGCGCTCCGGAACCACTTTGAGTAAGGGGGACTGGCGCCGCAGCAATGTGGATTCTATCATTAAAAATATCAATATCGCCATAAAGCAAACCAAGCCTTATGTAAAATTCGGGATCAGCCCCTTCAGCGTATGGCGTAATTTAAAAGATGATACCCAGGGAAGTGATAGCCGCGCAGGGATTACCAATTATGACGATCTGTATGCTGATATTCTGCTTTGGATGCGCAAAGGCTGGATAGATTATGTGACGCCGCAATTATACCGCGAAATAAATGACCCGCTCATTGCCTACGAAAAAATGGTGAACTGGTGGGCCGCCCACAGCTTTGGAAGGCACGTGTATATTGGCCACGGCATTTACAGGGCATTAGAGAACAGTGCTAACTGGAAAAAGCCCAGCCAGCTCCCTGACCAGATAAAAATTGCAAGGTTTACGCCCGGTATAGAAGGCAGTGTATATTACAGCAGTAAGATATTCAAAAGCAACCCCAATGGCTGGAACGATTCTTTAAGGAATAACTACTACCGCCTTCCCGTCAAAGTTCCGGTAATGCCCTGGCTGCCTGCGCGCCCGGAATGGGAGAGTAAATAGTGATCAACAGCCGAAAGCTGAAGGCCGGAGGCTTGGAACATAAAGCTTAAAGCTGGTTGCGAGTTACTAGTTTCGGGTTGCTGAAACCTGATCAGGTACCTGATATAGAAATTCTATACTCACAGTTCGCGTGTGCCTGAATCTGATGATCGATGCCAGAAACCTGCAACTTGAAACCTGGAACCTGGACCTTTTTCAACTCTGTCATCTATCAACTGTCCACTTCTCTAATTACCAGCAATCGCTGCAAAACCGCCTGTATATAGCTTCGTATTGGGGGATGATCTGGTCCATGTTGAATTGCTGCGCATGTTCAAAAGCGCGTTGCCTGAAACCTTGCAACGTGGCATCATCGCGTAAAATTTCCAGCGCCTTTTCACTCATCGTTTTTATATCGCCCACGTCTGCCGTATAGCCGGTAACGCCATCAATATTTACTTCCCTCAATCCCCCGGCGTTGGATGAGATTACCGGCACCTGGGAAGCCATTGCTTCTAATGCAGCCAAACCAAAGCTTTCATATTCCGAAGGCAGCAGGAACAGATCGCCAATAGCAAAAACATCTTCAATCTGCTCCTGCTTACCTACAAAAAGCATCTTATCAAATATGCCCAGGTTTTGCCCCTGTGCCTCGGCAGTTTGCCTTTCCGGGCCATCACCAATAAATAATAATTTAGAAGGTATCTGCTTATTCACTTCATTAAAGATCTGTACCACATCCTGTACCCGCTTTACCTGCCTGAAGTTGGAAGCGTGCAGCAATATCCTTTCGCCGTTGGGCGCCAGCACTTTCTTAAAAGCATCAATAGGCTTACGGTTAAAGCGCGTAACATCAATAAAATTATACACTACCTCAATATCTTTTTTGATATCAAAAGTGGAGTATGTTTCTTCCTTCAGGTTTTGAGAAACCGCAGTGATCACATCGCTTTTATTAATGGAAAAAGACACTACGGGAGCATACATTTTATCCTTCCCTACCAGCGTGATGTCTGTACCATGCAGCGTGGTAATAACGGGGATATCGCGTCCGTGCTCCTGCAAAATTTTCTTGGCCATATAAGCTGCTGAAGCGTGCGGAATGGCATAATGCACATGCAGCAGGTCCAGGTTATAGTTCTTTATCACATTCACCATAGTACTGGCCAATGCTGTTTCGTAAGGCGGAAAATCAAATAACGGGTAAGTAGGTACCTGCACCTCGTGGTAATAAATATTCGGGATAAACGCGCTCAGCCTTACCGGCTGCTGATACGTTATGAAATGCACTTCGTGCCCTTTCTGTGCCAGGGCCTTGCCCAGCTCTGTAGCTAATACACCACTACCGCCAAATGTGGGATAGCAAACAATTCCAATACGCATATCCTGAATTACTTTTTGAGGTTTGACAGGCAAAGTAGTACAAATTGCTGTATTTCCTGCATCCCCTGTTTTTTTAATAATGGCGTGCCCCTTGCTTTGCCAATGCCCGGAGCAAACGCTCAAAGCAAGCGTCAGGCTGCTGCGGGGTTCCGTACGCCGCCACGGCGTACCGGCGCTTTCAGCGTCGCCCTGCGCATCCTTCACGCACCCAATCTGCCGCTGACTGGCGCTTTTTACTCTTTACCGGAAACAGATAACAAGAAGAGGAAGAAATTGTTCTGCTACTGCCGGGTTTTTCTATCAATGGTATTTATTAATATTTTTGCCGGTAATGCTTTACGCTGAACTTACACACAAACATCAGCAAAGACATACCTGATGATAAAAGTAATAACCCTTCCAACAGAAGCGCTTGAAGAAACAAGAAAAAAAACTGCTACCGGCTATTGGGGTATTGCTTTACAAATGTGCATAGTGGTAGTGGTGTTAGGCTTTTTATTCAGTGAATGGTTTATAGGGACCTTCACCGCACTTTTTATTTTAATCATTTTTTTCATTGCTACCTTACTGGGAGGCAAGCAGCAGCAACCCATCAGGGGAAACAGGAAGATCATCCGTAAAGGTATTGTTACCGATGCCAGGTTGCAACGCATGGGCTACAGGGTACGGCATAAAACAATTACCATTACTCTGGAAGAAGAAGCTTTGCCGGAAAGATACCCGGTTATTCATAGTTTCACCATATACCATAGCTGGGGTAATATAGCTTATAAGCAGGATGAGCAGTTACCGGCTTATTATAAACAGCTACCGGGCCGTACTGTGGAAATAGAGTATATGGCTGAAAGCGGGTTTGTACTTGGCTTTCGCGCTGCGCCCCCGTTTTTATTGTAACAGGTAACAGGTTTTGGGCTGTTTGCCGGTTTGTATAACAGGACCCAGCTTTTCAATATGGCTCCTTTTACTTTTTCCTTTCCCGGAGCTATCTTTACAGAAACTGAAAACAGGATGAGAAAGAAATTGCTTTTTGTATTGGTATTGTTCTCTTATCATACTTCTTTTGCCCAAACAGCTGATGAAGCTTTTATCAGGCGCGTTGCAGATGAAATACTGACCAACAGCCAGGCTTACAATAACCTGCGCACCTTAACCAAAAGCATTGGCGCCAGGCTGGCCGGCTCTCCGCAAATGTATAAGTCCGAAGAATGGGGTTACCAGCTATTACAACGCTCAGGGAGCTCTCATACTTTCAAGCAACCGGTGATGGTACCCCATTGGGTACGTGGTGGTAAGGATGAAGCGATAGCGGTACTGCCCGGGAATAAGAAAAAGCAACTGAACGTTATTGCCCTGGGCAATTCCCTTGGCAGAAAGGACGCGCCTGTTGCGGCGCCGGTAATATTGATAAAAGATTTTGATGAGCTGGAGGAGCGAAAAAATGAACTGCGTGGCAAGATCGTTTTTTATAATTATGCATTCAATCCCCGGTTTGTGAGAACCTTTGAAGCTTATGGCGATGCAGTAAAATACCGCAGCCGCGGGCCTTCGCGCGCTGCAAAGTATGGAGCTGTTGGGGTCATAGTCCGCAGCATGAGCCACAGTACAGATAATACGCCCCATACAGGAGGATTGCATTACGATACCCTGTATACAAAAATACCTGCTGTGGCCATCGGTTTAAGAGATGCCGACTGGCTGGCTGCTGAATTAGAAAAAGGGTCTGCTATAAGCGTACGGCTTACAACC
>DAOLFI010000431.1:0-4028 GCA_035326385.1 Niabella sp. | reverse complement strand
TGTGCTGCTTCATTAAAGTTCCAGGCGCCTGCATTCATCCATTTGGTAGTGGATATATCGGAGGTTTTACCGGTCTCATCTATCCATTCCTTATCTTCAAAAGTAACCAGCCAGGAACTGTCGCTTACAATATTTTTTCCTTTAACAAAGATGGCAGGCACTTCGCGCTGGTTGAACACTTTAATATTGATCTTATGCTTTCCTGCCGGAACAACGATCTTTTGGGGATAGCCTTCAAAAGCCCTGCCATCCAGCTTTACATTGTATTGTCCCTGTACGCGGATCTCTACTTCTTCCGGCGCTGTGAGATCGAATACTTTATGGAAGTCTATCAACGGATAATGATTATCGATTTTCCAGAAAACAGGAAAGAATACGCCCCGCTCGGTTCTGCGGTTCTGCATCTGGTTGGATAGCCATATTTCATAATCACCCGGATACCAGATCCAGGTTTGAGCAAATGAGGGCTGCCCCAAAGACATAAGAACAAAATATAAAATATTAAATATTAAATATTGAATTTTGAATTTTGAATGCGATTGATATTTGTCGTCCTGAGCCTGACGAAGGGCATTAATTGGGGCTTCGTCAAGCTCAGCATGACAATGATAGTTATGGTGCTCGTAATGACGAGTATTATTCAACCGCACAAGTGTGCGACGCAAGAGCGATGCTGGAAGCACAGGAGCTGATCTCATAAAATTATTATTCTTCATATTTACTGCTTAATGGAATATTAAATACAATACAATCATTACTACTATCAATGCGCCCCAGGCTCTTTTTACACGGGGCGTTGTTACCGGGATATTTTGTTCAGTGATCACTGCCCATTGCGGATGGGGATCGAATATTGAAATAGCTATAGCAAGCACCAATAACAATGCAAAGATCAAAAACGACAAAAACAGGTAATGTGGCCAGAATGCATAGTCCTTTGCAGGGAACACCCATAAATACAGTATTCCAATACCCAGGCTTATTACAGAACCCCAGGAAAGTGTAAAATTAACTGCCTTTCGCGTTGTAGGTTTCCAGAATACCGCTATTAAAAAAACCACTGCCAGCGATGGCGCAATAAATCCTAAAACGGCCTGGAATACATCAAAAAGATTTAAACCCTTAATGCTGTCTATAGCCAGCGCCATAAGAATAGCGAAGAAGCACCCGGCAATCACCGTTACTCTCCCTACTTTGATGAGTTGCTGATTGCTGGCCTGCGGATTTATCTTCTTACCATAAATATCTGTAGTAAAAACAGTGCTCAGCGCATTTAACGATGAGCCAATAGTGCCCACCAATACTGCAATGAGCACTACTATTACCAAACCGTTCAAACCCGGTGGAAATAAATTGGTTACTAAGGTCATATAAGCTTCATCGGGGCTGCTTAAATTAGGGTATAAAATAAAGCATACAATGCCTGGTATAATAAACAGCGGTAATGATAATATTTTCAGCCATCCAATAAAGTTTACGCCCAGCTGTCCCTGCTCTGTGTTTCTGGCGCCCAGCACAGACTGAACCATTGCCTGGTCTGTACAGAAAAACGCAATGGCAGAAACCGGATAGCCTAACAAAATGGCATACCAGGGGTATTTATCATCAGTTGCAGGGCGTATCATGCTCCAATATTCAGGAGGTGTTTTATTTACCAGGGCATCTAATCCGCCAATTTTATGGATGCCCATTATACATAATAACAGGGATACGCATATCAACAAGATCATCTGAAAAACATTTACCCGGGCAATGGCTTTTAAGCCACCGGCAAATGCAAAAAAACCGGCAAACAATACCAGCACAATTACCGATTGCCACATTGGAATACCCAGTATCTGGCGCACCAGGAAACCACCGGCAAATAATCCTAACGATAACCAGGAGATCAGGATTTTAATAAGCGCATACCATGCTAAAATATTCCGGGTGCCATCGCCATATCGTTGTCCCATAAACTCTGGCATAGTGGTAACATTGCTTGCTATATATTTTGGTGCAAATACTATTGCCAGCAAAAACAGGAACACAAATGCATACCACTCAAAATTCCCGGCAACAATACCTGTTGAATAACCTATACTGGCAAAAGCCAGGAGCATGGAGGGGCCAACATTGGTACCCCACATATTAAAACCGATATTGTACCAGTTAAGCGACTTTCCCGCCAGGAACAAAGTTTCATCAGATTTCTTTTTACTGCCAAAACTTGCCTTATAACCGATGTATAATAATATCACCAGATACACTGCAACTATCGCATAATCAACCGGCTGAAGTTTTGATAAAATATTATTCACGTTTTATTAGAGTTATAAATTATAAGTGATCAGCTTTTTGTTTTATGGATACTTCCACAGCACAAGCAAACGATTCGATTTTTCTTTTAAAATACTTTCACCCATTTAATAAGCATTAATATTATTATGACTTATGGTCAACTTATCTCTCATTACTTCAACTTGCGCTGGCCTCCAGGCCAGTGCGCTTCTGTTACTTGTTTCCTTTAAAGCAAAATCTAAGAAATGTAAACACCCTGCCAGCAATAGCTCAAGTAACACAAATGCACAGGTTGGGAAACCTGCGAAAGAAGCTTTCTTTAAAAATTTAAACGAGTTCATTATTATGATTTTAGAGTCAACTCATTATTGAATCCCGTTCAATCCGTATCTCCCCAGCAATTCCTTTACCTTCACCGGCTTTCCTGTTTTCAAACTTTCATCCATTGCCTGTAGCAATGCTACCGTTCCAATGCCTTCCGCCATATCAGGATAAGCTGTAAAGCCTTGCTCTATGGAATCTGCGAAGTATTCCAGGTAATTCTGGTACTCACCGGCATGATGACTTTGTCCCTCAAAACGGAAATAATGTTTCAGTGCACTATCACCCCAGGTGATGGTTTTTTCTTCCCCTCTTCTATCAGTAATTGCATAACGCAATTCATGATAATCCGCTTGGCTGGCTCCTTCCGTTCCACGCAGCACTGTACTCATCCCACTTTCCCTGTAAGCCGGCTGAACAGGAGATGTATAAACCCCACTTGCACGGGCAATACGCCCGTCAGTTGCTTTAAAAATAAAGTGCATAGTATCCTCATGCTTCAATCCTGCTTTCTTACCATTAGCACTGATCATACCATAACCCATTACTTCTTCGATATCCGGCAAATACCACCTGATAAAATCTACAGGATGACTTAAGCCGCCATATAACCATTTAAAGGCATCCTCCAGGGCCCATTTCTTTTCCAGGAACCAGCGGTGGTCCGCATGGTAATGACTTTCCACAGTTATGAGTTCTCCAATTTCACCAGCTTCAAAATCTTTACGCTGGCGTTTTGCAGGTTCAAAAAAACGAGAACTCTGCCCTACAAAAACCTTCTTCCCTGTTTGCTGCTGCAAATCCAGCAAGGCTTTTGCATCTTCCAGATCGTCAATAAACGGCTTGGTGCAAACCACATGCTTCCCATGCTTCAATGCCTGGCTGATATGTTCGGCGTGTAAATGATCCGGCGTGTAAATAGCAATAATGTCTATGTCAGGATCGTTCAGCATATCTTCATACTTCGTGGTATAATGATCAAAATCAAACTCCTTGCAGCGTTGCCTGCACATTTCTTCATTTACATCGCAAAGGGTCTTCAATCGTAATTTTTTGCTTTGCAAAGCAGCGCTGATAGTACTTCTTCCTTCACCTAACCCGAGGATACCGATGCCCGCCACGCTACCTCCAGCTCCCAAAGGAGGAGTGCCACTCTCATTTCGATTATTAAATCTCATATCTAACACTTTTATTTACTTAAATGTCCATGGACTATAGTCTATCAACTATTGACTTTCTTCAAGAACACCCAAACCTCTCCTTTCTTCGTCCCTTCAATACCTTCCTGGTATTGGGCCATTATTTTATTCCATTCTGCTACACGCGGGTTATTTTCCACTGTTTTGGGATTCAGCTCATCCAGGGTTTTCCCTTTAGGTATGCTTATTATGAGCATGAGCTGCCTTCCGTTACGGAACATCATTAAC
>DAOLFI010000430.1:0-4029 GCA_035326385.1 Niabella sp. | reverse complement strand
CAACTTTACTATAACACATCGGTCATTTGTCAACTATCATCTGTCAACATAAAAAATGTACAACGTCCATATTTTCATTCCATGTTTTGTAGACCAGTTATACCCTGAAACAGGATTTAATATGGTTAAGGTACTGGAAAAATTCGGCTGTAACGTTACATACAACACTGAACAAACCTGCTGCGGACAGCCTGCATTCAACGCCGGTTTTTGGGAGGAATCCAAATCGGTATGCAATAAATTTATCAGCGACTTCAGGGGAGCAGAGTATATTGTAGCCCCAAGTGCCAGCTGCGTAGGCTTTGTAAGAAACTATTACCAGAAATTATTTGATAATTCTTCTTTGCACAACGAGGTAAAAGCCCTCGGCGCCAAAACCTATGAGTTCTCTGAGTTTTTATTAAATGTATTGAAGGCAGCTGACTGCGGAGCCGAGCTTAATGGGGTAGCTACTTACCATGATAGCTGTGCAGCTTTAAGAGAGTGTAAAATAAAGCAGGGGCCCAGGCAATTGCTTTCTCATGTAAAAGGGCTCCATATAGTAGAAATGAATGATGTGGAAACCTGTTGTGGTTTTGGCGGTACCTTTGCTGTAAAGTTTCCCGGTATATCAGTAGGTATGGGAGAGCAAAAGGTAGAAAATGCCATTGCTACGGATGCCGATTACATTATTGCTACCGACCTTTCCTGCCTGATGCACTTACAAGGCTATATAAATGGCAGAGGCTATAAAATAAAGACCATGCATCTTGCAGATGTGCTGGCAAGCGGCTGGTAAGTCCCCTGTTAAGAGATTTTATTAAAAATTATTCTCTTTCCAATGTAAAACTGGAGCTATTAAGAGTTTTTGTAAGTTAGTTCTATGAAAACACATCGGTTATATTTTGCCTTAATCGGATTCTGCTTCCTATTCACCACTGTGCTGGTCCTGGCTGTAATTTTGACCAACAACTCCTCAAATACTAAAAGGCAAATTATGGACGTTAAAGCATTTAAAGAAAATTTGGGATTGACAGAAATTCCAACTGAATTAGAAAAGCTGATTTATTTTCAGACGAATATTTCTTCCTTCGAAAATTATTCTCAAGGTTTTGGAGTATCCGTTGACGATAAAGGAGGGCTTAAAAGTTGGAGTGAAGAGAATTCCTTTTTAGAAAGATTGCTGCCTTTTGCACAGGCAAATGGTACGGGTTCTTTTTATGCGATTTGGCTTGATGGTACAACTAAACCTATTAATGAAATGCCGATTGTTGTATTTGGCGATGAAGGCGGTGTGCATATAGTTGCTGAAAATTTTTTACAACTGCTGCATCTGCTGACATTTGATGCAGAGATCTCAGTAGATTTTGATAAAGCCTGGTTTTACAAAGACGAAAACGATTATAAAGAAAGTGAAGACCTGGATGAATTTTTAGAATGGCTAAAAGATGACTATGGATTAGACCAGGTTCAGGAACCTGCTGATATTATCGGTGCCGCACAGGAAAAATATAAAGAAGCATTTGACAAATGGTTTGGACAATATTTTAAAGTTGAATAAAATAGATAGGACAAAACAATTCAGAAAGCATATTTTTATATTTTAATCATTTGATTAAAATATTTGGTTAAATTAAGAAATAGTTTCTATATTTGTCAGTAAACAGAAGTTTATACAAAATGGCGAAAGGTAAAGAAGCAAAGAAATTGGATACTTCCACTGAAGAAAAAATAAAAGAAGCTGCCCGTGCAGTGTTTCATAAAAAAGGCTATGCAGCCACAAGAACAAGGGATATTGCAGCAGAAGCAGGCATTAACCTTGCTTTACTTAATTATTATTTCCGCAGTAAGGAAAAATTGTTTGATATTATAATGCTTGAAACTGTTTTCGGATTTATGCAGAATATGGCAATGGTACTGAATGATGAAAAAAGCTCATTAGAAGAAAAAGTAGAGTTAATTGCGTCTAATTACATTGACCTTCTTACCAAAGAACCGAATATCCCGATTTTTATGTTGAGCGAAATTCGTAATAATGCAGGAGGGTTGTTAGAGAAATTGCCTATCAGGCAGTTAGTAATGAACTCAATATTTTTTAAGCAGCATCAGGAAGCTGTTGCAAAAGGAAAAATTGTTGAACCTAGCCCAATGCATTTTTTGATGAACTTGTTGAGTTTGGTTATTTTTCCTTTTATCGCACAACCACTGTTACAAGGAATTAGCGGATTACATGAAACACAGTTTAATAAACTGATGCAGGAACGTAAAAAGCTTATTCCTGTTTGGGTAAAAGCGATAATGAAATCAAAGTAATTTTTTTGTGATAAAATTAATCAAAAGATTAAAATTAAAGATTAAATATAATGATTAAAGCTGTGAATAAACAAAAACCGAAATGGCTCATAAGCTTGTTATTTATGTGCAGCCATTGGGCTATGGCACAAACAGAAACCGCATTAAGCCTAAACAATTGCCTTGAATTGGCGAAACAAAACTATCCTTTAATAAAGCAGTACACGTTGATAGAGAAGACAAAGGAGTATTCCATTGCCAACGCTCAAAAAGGATATTTACCCCAATTTAATATGGCGGGGCAGGCAACCTATCAGTCGGACGTAACACAGGTTCCAATTTCGTTACCCAATGTGAATATTCCGGTAATGAGCAAAGATCAATACAGGCTATATGGGGAAGTGTCCCAGTCCGTTACAGACCTGTTTACCCTGAAAGACCAAAAGGAGTATATCAATGCCAATTCCGAAATAGAAACACAGAAGATGGAGGTAGAACTATATAAGCTAAGGGAACGTATCAACAACCTTTATTTTGGGATACTGCTGATGGATGCACAAATTCGGCAAACCGAATTACTTAAAAAGGATCTTCAAAACGGTATCGAAAAAACCAGCGTAGCCATTGCCAACGGAGTGGCTCTAAAAAGTACAGCTAACAATCTAAAAGCCGAGTTGCTGAAGGCCAACCAGCGTACCATTGAACTGAAAGTTAGCCGGAAAGGCTATGCAGACATGCTGGCTTTATTGATCAGCAAGCCTGTTAATGAAAATACGGTCTTCGAAAAACCGCATCGCCAGGTTCTTTCTACATCTATTAACCGGCCGGAGTTAAAGCTGTTTGACTTTCAGAAAAAATCCCTGGATATACAAAACAAGCTGATTACCGCTAAAAACCTGCCTCGTTTGAGTGCCTTTTTACAGGGAGGTTTGGGCAGACCTGGTTTAAATATGCTAGCCAATGACGTAAAAGGTTACTATATCGGTGGTTTACGGCTGAGCTGGAACATTACAGGTTTTTACACCTATAAGAATGAAAGGAGAATGCTTGCGCTCAATCAAAGTGCAATAGACATACAGCAGGAAACTTTTTTGTTCAATACCAACCTCATATTAAAGCAGCAAAACGCTGCCATCATCCAAATGCAGGAATTGATTGAAACCGACAAAAGCATTGTTTTACTTCGTGAAAGTGTAAAGAACACTACACAAAATCAGCTTGCCTACGGTACCGCAACTACAAACGATTATCTCATTGCGGTTAATGCCGAAGACCAGGCAAAGCAAAACCTGGTTTTACATGAGATACAGCTTTTAATAGCGGAGTATAATGCTCAAACAACAGCAGGAAATTAATAACATAAAAAAGCAGAACAATGTACAGGATAAAAATAATCACATTGGCAGCAGGCATCGCCACAGTATTTACTGCCTGCAATGACACAAAACTTTCATTTGATGCTTCAGGAAGTTTTGAAGCGGAGGAAACCATTATCTCAGCAGAAGCAACCGGTACAATAAAGCAGTTTGAAATTGAAGAGGGACAAACGTTGAAGGCCGGGCAGGTAATTGGCTACATTGACAGCGTACAGTTATTTTTGAAGAAAAAGCAGCTGGAAGCACAGGTTGTTGCCATTTTGGGAAAAAGGCCCGATATTCCTGTTCAGCTCTCTGCTTTAAAAGAACAGCTTAAGACTACAGAAACGGAAAAAATAAGAGTAGCTAACCTGGTTAAAGGAGATGCTGCCACACCCAAGCA
>DAOLFI010000429.1:0-4032 GCA_035326385.1 Niabella sp. | reverse complement strand
CAGCTTAAACATTGTAACAGATCCTGCATCTTCTTACAAGCTGGTTCCGAAAGCTGCTAAGGATCGCATCTCACGCCTGGTCAACTTCAATATTGATTCTTTGTTTCAACCCGGCATCAGCTCCTGGCAAGCGCAAATAAGCGGGTTCGTTCAAAAAGCGGATACAGCTATCAGCTATAGCTACGATGCTGATTTCAACCCTATAGAACAACAGATCATTAATAATATAACCGAGCCCGACTTCTCTACAACGATATCCGGTAAAAGTGCAGATGCAGTTTACCGGTACTGGAAAGATAGCGGCATTTTGCAAAGCACTGACCAGGGAGAATTATTCACCTCCATGCCTCTTGTAAAATCTTATGCCACTCTGAAAGAAGGGACACAGCTAACAATTAAATCCCCCGGTTTTAAATCGCCCACACCCAGCCAAAGCAGTAATGCCTGTATGATGCACTTTTCTGTAAACCTGCAGCGCCTGCCTGATTCTTTACAAAAATACTTTCCGCAACAGCTTATGCCTATTGTCCGAAAACTTGCATCAGTGCGGTTAATTGCTGATAGTAAAACGGCAGGAAGCATTACTATTCAAACAACCCTGGTCAAAAAGAAAGAGAGCTTTTGGTTTGATTAAGCAACTCTGTATTATGAGCTGCGACCAGACGTACCATTTTTTTCTTAAATACCCAGGCAACGTTGCGCAGCTATGCAGCGCTTTTAATCGTGGAATTAATATCTTTAAATGGGTTACCGCTATGCGGTAAAAGAAAACATCAATTTAGCAGCATAATACAAGGATATTGAAATTTATACACCCAGAGTGCAGGGCTAATGAATAAATATTCAGACACCTTTACAATTATATCCTGATTTAATGCACCTATCTACAGATATGCGATTACGCTGCCTCTCCGGTTATTTTATCTGTGTCCCGAATATTCAGGATGGTTGGATATTTTATGCGCCGGCTTACCGTCGATGCAGGGCAAACGCATCTAATTTTGAGGGCGTTTATGCTTTATACCACTCTTTTCGGAGTTTTTTAGCAGGCTTACACTTGTTTTTATAATCCTGTCAGCCCTTCGGGCTTATTCACCTGGTCATTTTTCTAAACCAGAAGGGTTGTAATGATTATAAAGAGTATACAGCGTCACAGCTAAACCCCGACAGGGGTGATATTATTTTATTTAATAAATGGCTTTTTGCTTAATTAAGATGCCTTTGCCCTGACCGTTGATGCCCCTCTCGCACATTTTTTGTTTCTTTGCAGCTTCTTTCAGGATAAAAACCTGACAATAACATGCAGAAAACTATTCAGCTCAAACTATTGCCACAGCAGGCATCTGAGGATTCGTCCATCTTGCCTTTCATTGCCGAAGCAGAAGGAGTCCCCATTCAAAGCATTTCAGGGTTTACCATTTTAAAGAGATCTATTGATGCCCGGAGCAGGCAGGCCTGGATCAACTTAAAGGTTTTGGCCTATATTAATGAACCTGCACAGTCACGCGAAATACAAGGTTTCCATTTCCGGGATGTAAGCAAGGCTGATAAAAAAGTGATCATTGCCGGCGCAGGCCCTGCCGGTCTTTTTGCGGCTTTGCAATTGATTGAGCTGGGTATAAAACCTGTTGTTTTAGAGAGAGGCAAAGATGTAAAATCACGGAGAAGAGACCTGGCGGCCATGAATAAACAGGGCATTGTAAACCCCGAAAGCAATTATTGCTTTGGAGAAGGAGGAGCCGGCACTTACAGTGATGGTAAGCTTTATACCCGCAGCAATAAGCGTGGCGATATTGACAGAATACTTGGCCTTTTTGTTCAGTTTGGCGCTGAAGAAAAGATATTATACGAAGCGCATCCGCATATTGGCACCAACAAATTGCCTAAGATCATTACGGCTATGCGCGAACAGATAATGGATTGCGGAGGAGAAATATGGTTTGAGGAAAAACTGGTGGATCTTGTCATTCATAAAGAAAGTATTACCGGTGTTAAGACACAATCGGAGGCAACTATTGATGGCGATGCGGTCATACTGGCAACAGGCCACTCTGCCAGAGATATTTTTCATCTGCTGCATCATAAAAATATTTTAATAGAGGCCAAGCCCTTTGCATTAGGCGTTAGGGCCGAACACCCGCAAAGCCTTATTGACAATGCCCAATACAAATGTGATAGCAGGGGGGCCTATCTGCCGCCTGCATCTTACAGCCTCGTACAGCAGGTAGATCAAATAGGAGTGTTCAGCTTTTGTATGTGTCCGGGAGGTATTATTGCACCTGCGGCTACTGATCATAACGAAATTGTTGTGAACGGCTGGTCACCGTCCAAAAGGAACAACCCTTACGCCAACTCAGGTATTGTAGTACAGGTACAGCTTGCAGACATAATCAAAAACCAAAGGGCTAAAAACGATCCGCTGGCTTTGCTGCATTTTCAGCAGGAAGTAGAAAAAGCGGCGTTCATTGCAGGCGGCGGGGAATTAAAAGCCCCAGCACAGCGTATGGTGGATTTCTGTACTAATAAATTTTCCTCCTCGTTGCCCACTTGCTCTTACCTGCCGGGCATTGCCAGCAGCGATTTAAAAACAGTGCTGCCCCCTTTTATACACCGGGCGCTGCAAAAAGCCTTTATTGAGTTTGGCAAAAAGATGAGGGGTTATTACACAAACGAAGCAGTGCTGGTAGCTACCGAATCACGTACTTCTTCACCGGTAAGGATACCCAGAGATAACGAAACCTTACAGCATCCCCAGATAAAAAATTTATATCCCTGTGGCGAAGGCGCAGGATATGCAGGTGGCATTGTCAGTGCCGCAATGGACGGAGAAAGAGTAGCGAAAATGATCGCAGCGAAAATACAGTAAGGTTCCTGAAAAAAGATTTGCATACGGTATAAAAGCTACAACGTTGCTGAAATTTCGTGTTAAATTGCAATATGGACATCTTAAAATTTATAAAAGAAAGGGAGATCAACAGATTGATCGAAAAAGGTGCCGAATAAAAAGCTATGAGTTCGTAAAAAAACTGCTGGCCGCAAAAAAATTTACCATTGACGAGATAGCCGATTTTGCCGGGGTTACCGAAGTCTTTGTAAAAAAAATTAAAGCAGGCAATCAAAGTAAAAATAACGGTAGCAAATCAATTACATTGTAGTCATCACCCGATCCTGATGATTTATCGGAACAAAACTGGCAAGGAATCGCCTCAATCAAACTTTCCGTTATGCCCTGAGTTGGGATCAATTTCCTTAATGGACTCCTTTTCGTGAATGATGTCTTTTTCGTGCGCAGCAACTACTTTATCATTATGCAGGGTTTGTATAGAATCTTCATGCTCTACTTCCACCTGCTCTACCCAAACAGCATACTGGGTGGGAAAAATATTCATATCGTTATGGATGCAATAAACCCTTGTAAACGCCGCACCAAAATAAAGGATAATGGCAGAGTAATATACCCATAGCAAGATCACTATAATAGATCCGGCAGCTCCGTATGCAGAAGTCATCCTGTTATGGCCGAGATAATAGCTTATTAAAAATTTACCCAGCATGAACAGGACAGCCGTTACAAAAGCGCCTGCACGCACTGCCCTCCATTTGATGCGCGCATCGGGCAATACCTTAAATATCAGCCCGAATAAAAAAGAAGTGATTAAAAAAGTGATGCCAAGATTAGACAAATAAGCAATCGTTACCTGCGTTTCCGGTATATACTGGGTAAGCTGCTCAATAAAGAGATCCATCAGCCCGTTTATAAGCAGCGACACGAGCAATAAAAAACCGAGCGATATCACTACAGAAAATGAAAGCAGCCTGTCTAAGATCAGCTTTATCCAGCCTTTACCCTTCCTGGGTTTTGTTTTCAGCCGCCAGATCATATTAATGGAATCCTGTATCTCAGCAAAGATACTTGTGGCGCCAAATATCAGGGTAGTCAAACCCACAATGGTTGAAAAACTTTTATTTGCAAGATCGCTGGATGCGTTATTGATGGTGGCTTCAATCTGCCGGGAAGCATCCATACCCACC
>DAOLFI010000428.1:0-4037 GCA_035326385.1 Niabella sp. | reverse complement strand
GAAGAGCCTGTATGACAATGATTGGATATCTGGCGCCACATTTCCACTACCATATCCTGCAGTTTAGTATCCGTCCATAGCCTGTCTCCCGGGTTGCCGGTATAAGGATTTATTGCGCCAGGTGTGGTATGAGGATCAATGATTAGCTTTAAATTTCTCACCCGGCATAATGCTACCAGCTGATCTAATTTTGTAAAAGCATTTGCATTCAGGCTGTAGTTCCCATTAGCGTCTTTTTCATTGATAAACCTGTGGGAGGTATTTGTAAAAAGCGCTCTTACAACATTGGCTTTATAACTTCTGGCAGCATCTAAATCAGCAGTAGTAATATTGCTTAAAATATCAAAACCGCGTAACCTGATATTTACAGGATTAGGATCAGTAACAGCACGGGCTTTTGTAACAGAACTTTGTTCTGTATTTTCTTCTATCCTGGCAGAACTATGCTTTAAGCATGAAGCGCATGCTACTAAAAATAAAAAGGTAATGACTTGTTTCATTTTTTTGGGTTTTTAAGGATGAGTGGGTATATTGTTTAAGGGCAAAATAAATCTCCGGCAAAGAACCTGATAAAGCCTGCCTGTCACTCTTTTCAAAATATTAATCTATACTAAAATCAAACCTATGCAAGCGTTACTCTGTAAGGGGCTCAGCTATATAAATACTCAATAATTGTTATTAAAACTTAAGCTGTTTATTTCTTAAGAAGTACTTTTTCAATAAGGTGATCCGTTTCTCATTGCTATTCCTGGGTAAAATTTCCAAGGTACCAACGGGCATTTCCGGGTCCCAGTAAAAGGATTACCTGAAAGCATGGTAAGTCCAGTGCCACCCGTACTTCTCGCACGCATCAATTAGATCTTTCAAGTATTCATTGCTGTCACCTGCTATCCGTGATACGCTAAACTCGCCAATGTAAATGGGTACTTTAGGATGTGCCAGCTGAAATTCCCGGATCAAAGCGATCTCCTTTTGCACAATGGCCTTTGCATTCAATTCAGGGTCATTATAGCTTACTCTTTTATACGAAGGGCTTACTAACTGATGTGTGTACTCATGAGGCTCATAGAAATGCGGACTAACGATAATATTATCATCATCAGGTAACCTTAATTTGGCCAGGTTTTTATTTCTTGAGATCCATTTGCCATTCTCATTTAAATCATTAGGCTCAATGATGATCGTATGATCATCCCCGTTGTCCCGTATCACCTTGGTTATTCTTGCTACCAAATTATACCATATCTCAGAATCAGGAACATAAGGTTCATTGAGCAAATCATAACCAAAGATCACTTCCCCATTGGTTTTATAGCGATCTGATATTTTCTTCCACATTTCTACCAGCTTATCCTGAAGCTCCTGTTGCTTCCAGAACTCATCATCAAAGCTGGTGGTATAATCATTTTTTAGCCCCGGAAAAGTATGAGGGTCAATAACTACCCGGATGCCGTATTTGTGGCAAAGCATAATAATATTGTCCAGCTTTTTAAACTCGGTTTCGTTATGCTCATATGGCGGCGTTTTTGAGATAAGCTTATTATCTGCAAACATCACCCGTACCAGGTTAACTCCATAGTTCTTCAGATCAACAAAATCCTTTTCGGTAAGATCCCCGGTAATTTCAAAGCCCCTGTATATATTTTTTACCGGGCCGGAGCCTCTCTTTTCTGAAGGCTGTGCAGCAGCATTCAGAAACTCCAAAGCCAGTATAATGCACAATAACAGCTTAATGCCTGATAAACGGTTCATTATAGCAATAATTTTATTATTTATTTTTTTCAAAATATTTTTTCAACATTGTGATTCTTGATGCTGTGGCGCTTCTGGGCCTCATATCGTTTGTTCCCAATGGCATTTCAACATCCCAGGGATAAGCCTCCCGGAAAGAGTGAATGGTCCAGTGCCATTTATTTTTCTCAAAAAAATCAATAGCGTCTTTTAGAAACTGATCTCCATCTTCAGCCGATCTGGCTACTGCAAATTCACCAATAAAAATCCGCACATTGGGATATTTTTTCTGAAAGTCGACAATAGGTTTCATGCTATTTTCCAGAGCTGCTTTACCTCCCACAGCGCTATATGATATTTTAGGATAACCTGCAATAACTTCCTGATGCGTGTACCGTAAAGGATCATATATATGCGGACTTACAATAATAGAGTCATCCACCGGCAACTTTAAAGCTCCGATATTGGCCACCCGTTCCATCCAAACCCCCGGCGCCTGGTAGCCATGAGGCTCAATAATAACCGGATGCTTATCGCCATTATCCCTTATTAACTTTGTAAGACGGGCAACGATCCGGTTCCATATCTCCTGGTCGTTAGGCACAAAGGGCTCATTCAGCAGGTCATAGCCAAAAATCACTCCGCCCCTTGATTTATACCGGTCTGATATTTTCTTCCAGAGGTTTGCGAGTATATCCTGGTACTCATTGGATGTCCAGAACGGATCGTAAGGTGAGCAGGTATAATCGCTGCTTTCTAACCCTGGAACGGTATGCGGGTTAATGACAACCCTTATTCCATATTTTTCACACAGGTTGATGACCCGGTCCAGGTTTTCAAATTCATCTTCATTATAATTGTAAGGGCTTGTTTTAGAAATCAATTTATAGTATCCGTACACTACCCTTACAATATTAGCGCCATACGCTTTCAGGTCTTTTATATCCTGCTCTGTTACACGCGAGGTTACATTAAAGCCTCTCAGCATATCATCCTTTGTGTCAGCCGGGGGCTCTGGTGGCGGTGGCTCAACACCGCTATTATTCTTGTCTCCGCAGCTGTAAAAAGAGAAAACAATTACTGATAAAAGGGCAACTACTAGTTTGTTCATTTTCATAATGGTACTTATTTTAGAAAGTAAGATTCAGCTGCACTGTTTAACGTGTGCTTCAGAGACCAGGAATTAAACGCTCATGAGCTTATCTCTTACTTAGTTAAAATGAACCACACAGCATATAGAACACAGGATAACACACCTGACAAATTAACTTTGAGCTATGTGCAAGCCTATTTCTTCTATGGTATCTATGTGGTTCAACATATCAAAAACTAACAATGATTTAATATATAGTGCATCGCCATTAATAACCCGGGTTTTCTACCAGGCTGGGATTATTGGCCCTTCTTGCAGGAGTAATAGGAAAATAATAATTCTTTTCAAAAAATGCAGGCATGGCGCCACCATCTATCCCGTTAATTACCTGCAGCTTTAGCTTGCGGGTATTATAGTCCAGTATATACTGCAGGCCGGAAAAGCTCCTGGTAAGATCTGTAACAGCAGTTCTCCATCTTCTCAGATCCCAGTAGCGATGTCCTTCAAATGCTAATTCTACTTTTCTTTCATGCTTAATTTTATTGAGATCAACTGAGGTGAGTAAAGCTATACCTGCCCTGCTCCTGAGCTGATTGATGGCATCTAAAGCCTCAGCGGGTTTGCCTAATGCAAATGCTGCCTCTGCATAGTTCAGCAGTATTTCTGCATATCTGAATACGATCCAGTCTGTTTTGGATCCGTAAAGATTAGTGTTGTTATCCTTTGTTTCATCAAGATATTTCAACACCCCAAAACCGGTTTCTCCGTTTAACGCTCTTGCCAGGATTCCCTGGTAAGAACCAGTTAAAACCAGGGTACCGTTTGCATCCAGAACACCCTGGTGAAAATCCAAGGGAGCGCCTTTCCACATGGTATTATATGTATATATAGTTGCGTAAAAACGGGGGTCTTTATTTTTCCACAGATCTTGTGTTGTCCACAATCCTTGTTGTATGGCCGCCCTGTTTAAAGTACCCGGCGCACCATCAACATATTCAAACGCTTCGGCCATTTCAAGGTAAACCCCGTCTATGTTACCCGCGCCCCAGGCATTGGGAGCAGGTGTCTGGTAAAAGTCATAATTGCTTCCATTGCCGCCCGGGTCTTTAGGTAAATCATCGTGCGTTCTTACAAAGATGGCTTCTGAATTCTGCTCCTTCATAAAAACATTTCTGAAGTTAGTAACCTTATTGGCGTCTGAGTTATACAGTGC
>DAOLFI010000427.1:0-4049 GCA_035326385.1 Niabella sp. | reverse complement strand
ATATCCTGAACCCGGTAAAGCACCTGGGAAATGCTTCAGTGAATTATCTGGAAACAGAGTTTAGCAACAATATGTATCTCTCTGATTACTATATTGAGAATGCAAGCTTTTTCAGGTTAGACAATATTAATCTTGGTTACAACTTTGGAAAAATACTTAATAATAAAGCCTCATTAAGGTTATCGGGAAGCATTCAGAATGTATTTATTATAACTAAATACAGGGGTGCTGATCCTGAAAACGGAGGCAATACAGGTGTTGATAATAATATTTATCCAAGGCCGAGAATATTCTCTTTAGGTGCCAACATCGATTTCTAACGATTTTAATTTTTTTACAAATGAAGTATACATCATTTATACGTTTTTCAAAGCTGATAGTGCTGGTAGTGCTTCTTGCATCATGCGCAAAGAAGCTGGACATTTTTCCAAAAAATGACCTGACTCCCGAAAAAGTATATGCCAATGCAGAAGGCTATAAATCTGTACTGGCTAAAATATACGCCACCTTATCTATTACAGGTAATGACGGGCCTGCCGGGAATCCGGATATTGGGGGTGGCCTGGATGAAGGCTCCCAGGTGGCCTTTATAAGGGGCTTCTTTAACGCCCAGGAACTGCCTACCGATGAGGCTGTGGTAGCCTGGAATGACCAGACCATTAAAGATTTTCATGCATTAAAATGGACAAGCGCCGATCCGTTCCTGAAAGGCCTGTATGCACGGCCCATTTATAATATCACTTTGGTGAATGAGTATATACGGGAAGCCGCAGATGCAAAGCTTAGTGAAAGAGGAATAACCGGCACAGATGCTGAAGCCATTAAAAAATCAAAGGCAGAGGCGAGGTTTATGAGGGCCTTTAACTACTGGGTTATGATGGATTTATTTGGTAAATCTACCTTTATCACTGAAGAAGACGGAGTAGGTTCTTTTATGCCCGGGGAAATAAGCCGCGAAGATTTATTTGCCTACATTGAATCTGAGCTTAAAGCGATAGAGAATGAACTTCCCGCAGCAAAAACCGCAGAATACGGTCGTGTAGACCAGGGCGCTGCATGGGCTTTGCTGGCAAGGGTGTACCTGAACGCAGGTGTATATACAGGCACTCAGCGCAATAATGATGCATTAACCTACGCGAAAAAAGTGATTGATGCCGGGTATAGCCTGCATGGCAATTATCGCGAATTATTTATGGCAGATAACGATGTAAAGGGCCGCAACGAATTTATTTTTGTTATAAACTGTGATGGCGCAAAAACCAAAGCTTTTGGAAATACAAGCTTCCTTATACATGCTGCTGCCGGGGCCGATAATGATGAGTTTGGAGCTAATAGCGGATGGGCCGGTTACAGGGCTACCAAGGGTTTGGCGGACTTATTTCCCGACCTGACAGGAAGTACCGATAAACGCGCTATGTTTACTACAAGCAAGTATGGCACATCGCCTGCGCAGATAGTAATTGATGACATCAGCGTTTTTGATAATGGGCTGCATGTGAATAAATGGAGAAATATCCGTACCGACGGCAAGCCGGTAAATGATGTTAACAGGGAGTTCTCTGATATTGATTTCCCCATTTTCAGGCTTCCTGAAATGTATCTTATTTATGCCGAAGCTGCTTTACGCGGCGGTGCAGGTGGCAATAACACGACAGCGCTTGGTTATATAAATACTCTGCGTACAAGGGCCGGTGCAACGGCTATATCAGCCGGAGACCTTAACCTGCAGTTTGTTTTAAACGAAAGAGGAAGGGAGTTGTATTGGGAAGGTCATCGCAGAACAGACCTGATAAGGTACAATTTGCTTACTACTGGCACTTACCTGTGGCCTTGGAAGGGGGGTATTGCATCGGGAACTGCAGTAAACAACCGGTATAATATTTATCCTATACCGGCAGAAAACCTTAACTCGAATACCAACCTTACTCAAAACCTTGATTATTGATTTTTTAAAATGAGTAAAACAATGAGAACTATACATAAATTTTTATTATTGCTCCTTTTGCCTGCTATTTTCATCTCCTGTAAAAAAGAGGAAAACAAGGTTTTCTTTGAAGGAGGAACAGCTCCGGTGCTTAGTGCGTCTGCTACAGGAACAATTGTACTGGAAAAAGAAAAGATGACGGAAAACGCTGTTGCACTTTCATGGACGAACCCCGGCTATATGTTTAATACAGGCGTAAGCTCGCAAAATGTGAACTATATTTTGCAGATAGACACAGCAGGGAAGAATTTTATAAGCCCGAAATTGCAGGAAATGTCTATTGCAAATGATTTGGGTAAAACACTTACGGTTCAGGAACTAAATATTTTTTTATCTAAGATGGAATTTGCCGCTGGTGTTGATCAGTCTATTGATATGCGTATAAAAGCAACGCTTGTTAACGGAAGTGTTCCCCTTATTTCAAATACAGTAACATTAAAAGTGAACCCGTATCTTGATTTTGCAGTAGAGCCACCAGGCACTGCAGCTAATAACTATGAAGACGGTGATTTATGGGTGATAGGAAATGCTTTTGCTTCTGATTACACAAACCCTTTACCTCCTCCTTATGATGTAACTCAAAAGTTCACCAGGATTGATATTATGCATTATGAAATAGTGGTACCAATGTTAGGCGGAGGTGCGTACAAGTTGATACAAAAGCAGGGTGATTGGAGCACACAGTATCATGCTTTGGATGGAGGCACATGGGAAGGCGGTTCTTTCGAGAAGAAAGACGGCGAACCAGGATTCCCGGGGGGGCCATCAGCAGGTACGTATAAGATAAGTGTTAACTTCCAGACAGGCAGATACAGCGTAGTAAAACAATAACTAAACCCTATAAAATTTTGTTATGAAAAATATTTTCAAAATTTCAATACTGGCATTTGGGGCGTTGTTGTTTTTAGCGTCCTGCGAGAAAGCAGAGTCTCTGCCGTATTACGAGTCCGGAAAAGAATCAGGTCTTACACTTTCCGCGAATGCAGTAACACTCTCTGCCGCCAATGCTGCTCAGGATGTGGTTACTTTCAGCTGGACGGATCCGCAATTTGCAATTGATACGTCCAACTATAAGCACGTGGTAGAGATAGCCCCCAAAGGGACCAATTTTGCCAATGCAGCTATTTTTACATACATAGGGAGCAACAGCAGCCTGGGTGTAAAAGGTGCCGATTTGAATAATGCATTAATTGCCTGGGGTAAGGCTTACGGAGCGGCTGCCGACCTGGAAGCAAGGCTTAAATCTTCTTACTCCAATAATAATGATATGAAGGTTTCACCGGTAGCGGAGCTTAAAGTTTCGCCATATGCGGTTCCCTTTACACTCTCTGCCTCATCAACCGGCACTTTTTCTCCCACGCCGCAAACCAAAGATGATATCCTTACAAAGCTTTCGTGGGCGGCGCCTTCTTATGGCAGCTCCACGCTTAGTTATGTGCTGGAGTATGCCAAAGGCGGCACCAGCTTTGCCAATGCTACTGCTATTGCTATTGCTGCAGATTCTTTGACGCGGTCGCTTAAAGGGTTGGAGCTGTATCAAATGGCCAATGCTACCGGCATTGCATTAAACTCTACCGGCAACGTGGATGTACGTATTAAAGCTACTATCAACAACACCGGCCAGGTGTCTTATTCATCTACACAAACTTTAAGCATTAAACCGGTTGAAATGACATTATATATGTATGTTCCCGGTGATTACCAGGGATGGAACCCTGGTGCTGCACCAAGGATTGCTTCGTCCGATGGTATTAGTTATGAAGGGTATGTATGGGTACCTACCGGTAATTCGGGAGAATTTAAGATCGCTTCTGAAGGAAACTGGGATGCACCTAATTATGGTGGCACTTCTACTCCAACAGGTGGTGTACTGGATGGCGCAGGTCCTAATTTAAAATGGCCGGCATTAGGAGCGTACTATTTATTAAAGGTTAATATGACCACTAAAGCGTGGACGGTTACCAAAACCGACTGGGGATTAATTGGCAGCGCCACACCGGGCGGCTGGGATAATTCAACCCCTATGACTTACGATGCTGTAACGGGTAAATGGAAAGCAACAGTT
>DAOLFI010000426.1:0-4066 GCA_035326385.1 Niabella sp. | reverse complement strand
AACTTATATGGTTAAATCATTAAAAGAGCTGGAAGACATATTTTAACGATTGTTGCGCACCTACGGCGCGCAGGACCACAACGTGGGTACGTGGGCTATAAACGTTTTGTCTCGTAGAGACAAAATACAAGGATAATTATAACAGGGTTAGTGCTTCGTATAACTAAGACTTTATAAACAACCACGAATTCAGTTCCTGGGTCTCTCAGAATGTTACAGGATTTGTATCAAAACACTTGCTACAATCGGAGGGGCTTAAAAAAACCACGCTTGCAGTGTAACCAAACTATTTAGCGCTAAAACTGTTAAACTCGAATACAGCATACATTTACCGTTTTAGTGCCTGCGAGACAAAATCCAAGGGTAACTTATAACAAGGTTAGCGTTTCACATAACAAAGGACTAATAAAACGGTCAGGAATTCAGTTTCTGGTTCATTCAGAATATTCAGGACACTCTATCAGATGCCGTAGGCATCAAATAGTTTTAGGGGATAAAAGCAAATGTTTTATTTGTCGCGTAGCGGCTACCCTTAATTGTCTTCAGGATCAACAAATACATACCTCGTGTCATAAGACACCCCATAATCGTTCAACATTTTCAGGTATTCATTTTTGAATGTTTTCCGGGTGTGATGCTCCTTTTGTTTCTGAATATATTTTACAACTGCATCTATTTGCGAATGGCTGTTGCTAAAAGCACCATATCCCTGTTGCCAATAAAACTTTCGCTTTGTGAGTTTATTAATATTAATAAATTCACTACTATCCCCTTTTACCAGGCGCATCAGGTCAGAAATAGATTGTTTAGGGTTTAATCCAATGAATATATGTATGTGGTCACAGGCAGAATTAATAACGAGCATTTTATGACCATTATTCTGAACAATGCCTGTTATATACTTATGTAATCTTTCTTCCCATTCCGGCTGTATCAGTGCCTGCCGGTATTTTACCGCAAAAACAAAATGAATGTGCAATTGTGTATAGGTGTTTGGCATATAGGTTATTCTGAAATAAAGGTACCGAATTTGTAATATAATACCTCTATTGTTGCGCACCTACGGCGCGCAGGAACCTGGTTTGTTTCAATGGCTTCAAACATTTTGTCCCTATGGGACAATAACGGGGGTATTTACAATAATAATAGGTTTGTGGCATTGTAAATAGATTACAATGTTGCTTTTCCAAGGTTACCCTATGTATTGTTAATTCCGCTACACCGTGCCGTAGGCATGAAACGTTTATAGAAAGGAAAGAACATGTTATTTGCCGCGTAGCGGCTACCCTGTGTAGTTAATACAGTTAAAACAATTTCCCCTGCCCTTTGTCATTGTCTGGCATTTGAGGTACATGCAGCTGCAGTTTCAGCTCTTTATTGAGCTTTTCTATAAAGTAAGTAGACAGTAAAGGTGAAGAAAGCTCTACATTCTGATGCACAAAAAAGTAGAGCTTCTTCAAACCATCCTTATGCCATTTTTTAATCCGTTTTAACCAGTCGTCCAATCTTTTCTTATCTATCTCATCGTTGTTGCATCCCACATAACGGATAAATGCCACCGGTGAGGTCAGCCTCATGTGCAGCATATCTCTTCTTCCTGCTGTATCTACTATGATATTAGCCACTTTATGCTGTTCCAGGAGCGTGCAGAAGCCTTTCCAAATTACAGTATCTTCAAACCAGGCCGCATTACGCACTTCAACTGCAAGTGGCATCCCAACAGGAAATTCTTTAATGAACTGTTCCAGCTTTTCATATTCTTTCGGTGAGAAGTTATCGTGTAATTGAAGGAAGATCATTCCTAGTTTTTCTTCAAAGTTGGCTACAGCATTACAATACGTTTCGGCTATATCTCTTACATCCAGCAACCTCTTGTTATGACTGATAGAATTAGTTATTTTGGGAAAAAATCTAAATCCTTTGGGTGTTTTCTCTGTCCATTTTATTACCTGCTCTACAGAGGGCATATTGTAAAATGTAGCATTCAGCTCAATGGAGTTAAACTGTGTTGAATAATAGGCCAGCTCGTCTTTTGTGCCTTTGGGGTAAAAACCTTTGAGGTCTGTTTTATTCCACTTGGCACAGCCTACATAAGCTTCAAAAATTTTACCTTTTGCTTTGCTTAGTATTTCACCCGTGGCTGCTGCGTCTTTGGGTAAAGTGAAGTCAATCCCTTCAGGATTTGGAACCTGTCCGAATTTCATAAGGTGCTATTTTATGTTTTTTACTTTCTCCCAAATTTCGGGAATACGCTTTACCCAGGCCATTTCCTTCATTTTTTCTCTTGCCTCACGCACAGGTGAACCGAAATAAGCTTTACTGCCCTGTAAAGAAGACGGTACCCCACTTTGCGCGTTTATCACGGCGCCTTTACCAATAGTAAGAGTTTTACTGATGCCAACCTGTCCCCAAAGAATGACCTCATCTTCAATAACCGCGGCACCGGCTATGCCCACCTGTGCTGCAAAAAGACAGTTCTTGCCAATAACCGTATCATGACCTATGTGTACCTGGTTGTCCATCTTTGTGCCTTCTCCAATAATGGTATCACCGCTAACACCACGATCTATGGTACAGCCAGCACCAATTGCTACAAAGTCTTTTATAACCACCCGGCCACAGCTGCTCATTTTTTTATAATGTACATCACGATTCGTTTTCTTGTTATAATAAAAAGCATCACTACCAATTACTGTGCCGCTTTCTATGGTTACATTATCTCCAATAATACAATGATCAAGGATGGTTACATTAGGAAAGATGATACAGTTTTTGCCAACCACCACATTATTGCCTAAATAGGCGTTAGGCATCACAACCGATCCTTCTCCCACAATAGCAGATTTTGAAATAAGCTCCATTGAGGGGCTGAAGGGACGGTACTGTTCTACTATTTTCAGATAAGCTTCAAAAGGCTCTTCTACTATAAGCAATGCTTTGCCTTCGGGAAATGCTGTTTCTTTATTAATGATAATAAAGCTGGCAGCAGAATGAATGCACTTGTCATAATACTTGGGATGATCTACAAATACAAGATCACCCTCTTCCACTACATGTATCTCGTTAATACCTGTAGCCTGTGCATGCTTGTTGCCTAAAAGTTGCGCATTGATAAGGGTTGCTATATCTGCAAGCGGAACGGGTTGATCAAACTTCATAAAAACATTTTATGCGAAGTTCTTCCTGTCTGTTATCATAACAAAAAAATTACATGAGAAAGTTATAAAACTCTTTTATTCTGATCACGTGTTAATAGCAGCGTTATAAATAGTTTGTGATATAATATCGTGTAAGTATTGACCACTGATTATGAAGTAAAAAACATGCTTCTCATTTATACTTCTATAAGAGCAAACTTCTGAAACCCTTTACCGACAGGTGTTTGGCAGGATTTTTTTTGTTATGTTATGAATAGGACGCTCATCATTCATCATATAAGACCATGTAATTTTATACCAAATGGTGCGGATATCCACAGACAGTTTTATTATTTGTTAATAAAATTTTTTGCAAATAATTTTTATATCGTTAAAATAATATTTAATATTGTGTCAGGAAATAAAATTCCTGTACTTACTAACCCATCTATATAAAATATCCCTTCTCATTTGAAGGGATTTTTTGTTTTTATCCGGTTCCCTTTTCAAGGCTTTAAAACAGGGTATAGAAAATATTATTCAACACCAGTTCGCAAACATTATCTTTACATAAAACACAGATATGCTCAAATCAATGACAGGCTTTGGCAGAGCTGAGAAAATGATTGGCCAAAAAGCTTTTTTAATTGATATAAAATCTTTGAACGGTAAACAGTTTGATCTGTCGTTAAGATTACCGGCTGTTATAAAGCCTTTTGAGTTTGACATAAGAAAAGTGCTGGCAGAGGGCCTGGGCCGGGGCAGTGTTGATTGTACTATAAGCCTGAAAGATACAGGAGATGCAAAACCTGTTGTAATTAATACCGACCTTGCCAAAGCTTATTATCATTCTCTCTCAAAGCTGTCTGAAGAGCTGGGTATTGACACTTCAAATATTTTAAATGCGCTGATTAAACTTCCTGAGGTAA
>DAOLFI010000425.1:0-4068 GCA_035326385.1 Niabella sp. | reverse complement strand
CTTTACTTTGTAAACCCCTTCTTCATTAATTACTTTCTGATAATCTTCATACGCTGTAAGCACATCTCCTCCATGTGTAATGAACCTTAACACCCACAGCCATTCCTCTCTTTCCAGGTAGCTGAAAGCATAAGTTTGCTTTACCTGCCCATACACTTCTTCTTCCCTGAAACCCTCTCCCACTGCTAAGGTAACAAGGTACTGCACTAATACATCAAAAGTCTGTACCAAGGGGATGCGGCTTTCTATAATGCCTTTCTGAGCCGCTTCTTTAAGCGCGGCTGCTTCTACCAGCTCTAAAGAATGTGTAGGAAGAAAATAAATTTTTGATGTTTCAAAAGGCGAATGCCCACTGCGCCCCGCACGCTGTAAAAACCTGGCCACACCTTTGGGTGATCCTATCTGGATAACCGTATCTACAGGTTTAAAATCTACCCCCAGATCCAGAGACGAAGTACATATTACTGCTTTCAGCTGCTCTGTATGCAGCATTTCTTCTATCCAGTTGCGCAACTCCATATCAACAGAGCCATGATGGATAGCCAGTTGCCCGGCCAGATCAGGCGCTGCTGTTAACATTACCTGGTACCATAGCTCGCTCTGGCCACGGGTATTGGTAAATATAAGCGTGGTACGACTTTCATTAATAATAGGTACGAGTTGCGCAGCCATCTTTGTACCTAAATGTCCCGCCCAGGGCAACACTTCTATTTCGTCAGGGATAATAGAAATAATCTCTGTTTTCTTTTTCTCTTTTGAGCGAACAATAGTTTTTTTCATGCCGGCGTAAGGGATCAGTACTTCCAGCGCCTCATCTATATTCCCTATAGTAGCGCTAATGCCCCATATACGAAGGCCGGGCACTATGCTCTTCAGTCTTGATAGGGCCAGCTCTGTTAATACGCCCCGTTTACTTCCCAAAAGTTCATGCCATTCATCCACCGCAACACATTTTAGGTATTTAAAGTAGGAAGTATTATTTTTTTGTGCAAGCAGCAGGTGCAGACTTTCGGGGGTAATGATCAGTATGTCCGGCATTTTTTTAGTTTGCCTTTGCCGTTCTTTAGTGGGAGTATCGCCATTCCGAACGCCCACTTCCCAATCCAGTCCTATCTGTTCCAGAGCCTCGCTCATAGCCCTTCCCAGGTCTTTGGCCAGGGAGCGCAATGGCGTGATCCATATCAATTTCAACCCATCACCATATTTTGCCGGATGATTGAGATAATGAATAATAACAGAAAAGAAGACCGAAAAGGTTTTACCAAAGCCAGTGGGCGCAATCACCAGGCCTGAATATCCTTCATCAAACTTCTGCCAGCTTTCCTGCTGAAAAGCAAAAGGCTCATTGCCTAAGGATTGAAACCAATCTTTAACAATGGAATAACCGGATGTGGATTGAATGGTGGACAAAGGATAAGTTAATATTGCTTACACGGTTGTAATGAAGCGGTTCGAGCCAGGAGCTGTAATGATCCTGAAAACGCATGATTTTTTTTATAAGTCCCCAACTTTAACAGAGCAAGAATACCAGGTAAAGATTTAAAATCTGCCATATCCTCAAAGATAATAAAACCGGAAATATCTGAACGGCAAACGGGGTTTTGCATCACCCATACTTTCCCAGCATTTCTTTCAGGTCCTCAATTGTATTTATCTCATCAGCCGTTTTATCTTTTCTCCAGCGAAGAATGCGCGGGAAACGCAAGGCCACACCTGCTTTATGCCGGTTGCTTTCTGCAATACCTTCAAAACCTATCTCAAACACCAGCTCGGGTTTTACCGTACGTACCGGGCCAAATTTTTCGATGGAATTATTTTTGATAAAACGGTCCACCTCTTTTATTTCTTTATCGGTGAGACCGGAATAAGCCTTAGCGATGGTTACCAGCTGGTTACCTGACTTAACAGCAAAGGTATAATCCGTATAAAAAGCACTCCGGCGCCCGCTTCCTTTTTGTCCGTAAATCAGTACTGCATCTATGGAAAGTGGGCTGATCTTCCATTTCCACCAATCCCCTTTTTTACGCCCCGCGTGATAGACAGAATTTTTGGCTTTAAGCATCAGCCCCTCGCTGTTCACATCGCGTGCTTCTTCACGTAATGCTTCCAACTGCTTCCATTCAGAAAACTGCACTACCGGCGACAGTAACACATAGCCAAAAGGGATATGCGCTACTACCTGTTCCAGTAACTGCCTGCGTTCAGTAAAAGGTTGCTCACGGATATCCTCACCCTTCCATTCCAGCAGGTCATAAGCATAAAAACCGGCAGGCGTTTCCTGCAGCGGCTTCCTGGAAATGGTTTTGCGGTTCAGCCTTTTTTGCAGGTGACTAAAACTTAACACCTGCCCGTCTTTTACAGCCAGTATTTCACCGTCTATTACAACGCCGTCAGGCAGGTATTCCATCAATAATTGCAGTTCGGGGAACTGGGGTGTTACCAGCTCTTCGCCCCGGCTCCATATAAAAAGCTCATTTCCTCTTTTTACGATCTGCCCACGTATGCCGTCCCACTTCCATTCTGCCTGCCATTCGCCGGGAGGGCCCAGTTCTTCTACCGGCTTATCAATTGGATAGGCCAGGCAAAAGGGATAGGGTTTTGAATAATCAGCACCACCTGCTACCAGTGCTGTATAATCTGTTTCCAGCGGGTTCCAGTTGCCCATGATGCTATGCATGATCCTGCTTTCTTCCTCCCCTGTAAATTTTGCTAAAGCATTGACCAGCAACTTGTAGGAAACGCCTACCCGGAACCCGCCCCCGATCAGCTTATTAAAAATAAAACGTTCATTGTAATCCAGGCCGTCCCAGGCCTCCAGCACATAGGCTTTTTTCTCTTCCTCAGTTTTATTATGTAACCCTGTTAGCTCCTGCATCCATTGCGCAATACTTTTTTCAATCCTGTACTGCGGCCCGGGCAATATAAGGCTGATCGTTTCCCCCAGATCTCCTACATTGCTATAAGATTCTAAAAATAACCATTCTGGCAAACCTGTAATTTCCAAAGCCCATTGCCTGATGAGGGTTGTTTTCACAGGCCGCTTAGGTCTTCTGCCGGTAAACAATGCAATCAGCCAGAGCTTATCAGCATCTGCAGCTACAGACAGGTATTCAATAATAGCATTGATTTTATCGTTGGTTTTATTGCTGATCTCCAAAGCGTGTATTAGGGCAGCGAAATTTTTCATAAGGTTTCACCCTCCTCCTGATCAGCAGATAATACAGCCTCCGTTTCTTCATCATTCCCGTATTGTGTTGCCACTTCTTCAGCAGCAATGCCAATCTCATTTAAATACTTTGCAAATGTGGCTGTATAACCATGGGTAACAAAAACCTTTTCTGCTCCTGTAGCTTTTACAGTTTGTAAAAGTCCGCCCCAGTCTGCATGATCACTGACGGCAAAACCGGCATCTACACTCTGCCACCGGCGATTGCCCCGCACCTGCATCCAGCCTGAACATATAGCCACCGCCCCATTGGGAACTTTCTTGATCATATTGCTTCCCAGTAAAGACGGAGGCAATATTACTATATTGCTTTGTACCTCAGTTTTTGAAGTTTCCGCGTTCCAGATATGGGTTTGCGGCAAAGGTATGCCTGCGCTTTCCATAGCTTTATTCAGCCGCTCGATTGAGCTGTGTACAAAAATTTCAGCCACGCCTTCCAGCCCTTTTATTAAACGTTGTGCTTTGCCCAAACTATAAGCAATAAACACACTTGTTCTCTGATTTGCCTGGTTACGATAAATCCAGTCTTTTATCCTGTCAAAAATCTGCTGCGGATGCAGCCAGTTATAAACCGGCAAACCAAACGTACTTTCAGTTACAAATTCATTGCATTTCACTACCTCAAAGGGTGTTGATATACCATCATCCGCTGTTTTATAATCTCCTGAAACCACACTCACAAAACCGTTATGTTCTAACCGTATCTGCGATGAGCCAATAATATGCCCGGCAGGATGCAGACTTACCTTAACACCCCCGATCATTTTGGTTTCACCATAAGGCATTGTATCAATACTGATATCTGTACCCAGCCTTGTTTGTAATATAGGCCTGGAAGCATC
>DAOLFI010000424.1:0-4073 GCA_035326385.1 Niabella sp. | reverse complement strand
ATGGCTTCATCGTTTTTCCAGGCGATAGTATGCATCAGAACTGAGGCATATTGGTCTGCTTTTCCGGAAGAAAAAATTTTTCCGTAATACAATGCTTCGCCATTGTAAGGAAGCAGGTTAGTAAGCGGCATATTAAACTTTTATTATCTGTTTAAAAAAATGTCGTCCTGAGCTTGACGAAGGACATTTTACTATCGAGCTATACTTCGGCAAGCTCAGCATGACATCCTTTCTTGAAAAGTTATTAAAAAAAAAATGAGTTCCTGATATCAACAATCCAAATCACTTCCCTGATAAATGTTGTGCACCTACGGCGCACCATAAAATCTGTGAAAACACCGGCTATAAATATTTTGTCTCTACGAGACAAGTATCTTTTTCCCTGCGGCAAACACATAAATTCGTTTCCTTAAACAGAATACCAGATTTGTGCAATGATCATAAAAATGGACGTCACCTCTTGCCAAACCTGAAAGAGCAACACTTACAACAATTTTCCCTGCTTTACCTGGGCCTCCAGTTCCAACAGGTATTTCTTACGCCACAGCCCACCTGCATAACCGGTCAACGAACCATTCGCTCCTATTACACGATGACAGGGAACAATAATGGCGATAGGATTCTTACCATTAGCATTAGCTACTGCCCTGATGCTTTCAGGCAGCGTAAATGACAGGGTTTGCTGCATATAAGACCTTGTAACACCATAAGGAATCGTTTGTAAGGCCTGCCAGGTCTGCTTTTGAAAGTCAGTACCCTGTAATTGCAGCGCTACTTCAAACACCTTCCGGTCTCCGGCAAAATATTGCTCCAGTTCTTTTGCTGCCTGTTCCAGATAAGGTGTACTCTCTTTGATCAATACAGCTTTCAGCCATTTTTCAACTGATGATAACTTCCGTTCAAAATCAGCTTCTTCATAAAACTCCAACAGGCAGATGCCTTCATTGCCCGAACAGGCGATCATTGGCCCGATGGGTGTTTGTAATTGCTTATAATAAATAGTACCTGCCATTTTAGAAACGTTATTCTTTAACAACTCCCCTGCTGTTGCCAGGAGGCGACTGTATAACTATGTGCGGCGGGACGCCACACATAGCCGATTGCCATTACAAATATTTTGCCGTATAGCTTTTCTTTACTTTTTTAATATCCATTGGCTTACCGGCAAACACTAACTCACCGCCCCCATCACCTGCTTCAGGCCCTAGTTCTATCAGCCAGTCGGCACTTTTGATAACGTCAGTATTATGCTCAATCACTAATATAGAGTGGCCTTGCTCTATCAGCGCATTAAAAGAAGCCAGCAGCTTTTTTATGTCATTAAAATGAAGCCCTGTAGTTGGCTCATCAAAAATAAAAAGCACTTTATTGCTGCTCCTTCCCCCGTCCGAACGGGTGATCCGGGCGGGCTTTCCTAAAAAAGAAGCCAGCTTTACACGCTGCGCCTCACCACCGGAAAGGGTATCGGAAGATTGGCCCAGCTTTACATATCCTAACCCTACATCGCTCAGGGGTTGTATAGCATCCGCCAGCTTCTTCTCGCTGCTGAAAAATCCGATAGCTTCATCCACACTCATTTCCAGCACATCATAAATACTCTTATCCTTATACTTAACCTCCAGTACTTCTTCTTTAAAACGTTTGCCACCACAGCTTTCACAAACCAAATGTACATCGGCCAGGAACTGCATTTCCACTACCTGCTCGCCTTCACCTTTACAGGTATCACAACGCCCGCCATCAACATTAAAAGAAAAATGCTTGGGCAAAAAGCCACGCATTTTGCTTAAAGGTTGTTTGGCAAAAAGATCACGTATCTCATCATACGCTTTGATATAGGTAACCGGATTGCTGCGCGATGATTTGCCGATGGGGTTCTGGTCCACCATTTCTATCTGCTGGATGCTCTCCACATCGCCGGTAATAGCTTTATGAAAACCCACTTTATCCCCGCTGAACTCTCCTTTTATTTTTTGTAAAGCAGGGTAAAGGATCTGCTTTACCAGCGTAGTCTTGCCACTGCCGCTTACACCGCTCACCACACACAAAACATTCAAAGGAAACTCAACTGTTATATCCTTTAAGTTATTTTGCCTTGCACCTTCTACTTTTATAGAACGGTTCCATTTACGAACTATTGCAGGCGGCACAATGGAAAATTCACCACTTAAATACTTACCTGTTAAACTCTCCGGATTTTTTATCAGCGTTTTAAAATCCCCTTCGGCAATTACCTGCCCGCCTAAGTGAGATGCCAGCGGCCCCATATCAACAATATGATCAGCCTCCTGCATCACCATTTCATCGTGCTCTACCACAACAACCGTATTATCCAGATCGCGCAGCTCTTTTAAAACTTTGATCAGGTTATCTGTATCCCTCGAATGCAAACCAATAGAGGGTTCATCCAGGATATATAATGAGTTGGTCAGATTACTGCCCAGGCTTCGTGTTAATTGTATCCGCTGGCTTTCTCCACCGCTTAAAGTATTAGCTACCCTGTTCATGGTTAAATAGCCCAATCCTACTTTTAGCAATGTGTCCAGCCTATTGTTGATTTCAATAAGAATACGTTTTGCTATCTCCTTTTTATGTTCAGACAGCTTTAGCTTATCAAACCAGGCTTTCAGGTCTCTTGCAGGCATTTCACAAAGCTCTCCAATATTTTTGCCTCCAACCTGTACATATAATGCTTCCTTACGCAATCTGTAGCCATTACAATCAGGGCATATAGTACGGCCCCGGTAGCGGCTCAGCAATACACGGTACTGCACCTTATACAGGTTTTGCTCTACTTCCTTAAAGAAATCATTAATACCACCACGGGTCTTCCACAAATAATCGTATTGCTCTTTCGTAAGATCAGCAATAGATTTATGTACCGGGAACTCTTGCTTTGATGCATTTCTCACAAAATGATCCTTCCACTTTCCCAGCTTCTCACCTTTCCACGGCGCTACCGCTCCCTCATATACACTTAGTCTTTTATCAGGAATTACAAGATCTGCATCAATTCCCAATACCAGGCTAAAGCCTTCGCAGGTTGGACAGGCCCCTAAAGGATTATTAAATGAAAAAAGATTAGGCCGGGGTTCTTCAAACACAATACCATCCAGCTCAAAGCGGTTATTAAAGTTTAATAGCTTTTTCTTCCCGTTTTGCAACACTACTTCTATATAAACCTCTCCCTCTCCTTCGTAGAAGGCAGTACCTATTGAATCTCCCAGACGATGGAGATCATCTTCATCAAATTCTTTTACAACAATCCTGTCAATAAGGATATAAACATCATCTTTTTTTGCTTTTCCAGGTTGCCATTCTTTTTTCAGCTCATCTGTATCCAATTCCAGCAAATCCTCTATCCTTTTTACAGCCATTCCTTCATCATTGTCCCTGGCATCAACAGCAATACGGCTAAATCCCTTTTGCAGTAATATATTCAGCTCTTCTTTAGTATCACGATTCCGGTGTTGCTTAAACTTTACAAGTATGAATACTTTATCCCCTTCCTGTAATTGCCGGATAGCTTCAATCACATCCGCCACATCGTCTTTTTTCACTTCTTTACCAGAAACCGGGGAAATAGTAGATCCGGCCCTGGCAAATAACAAACGCAGGTAATCATATATTTCTGTCATGGTACCTACAGTGCTTCTGGGGGTCCGGGTAATTACTTTCTGCTCGATGGCAATAGCGGGGCATAAACCCTTTATGTAATCCACATCGGGCTTATTCATACGGTTTAAGAACTGCCTTGCATAGGCGCTTAAACTTTCGGCATAGCGCCGCTGCCCTTCGGCATACAATGTATCAATGGTTAAGGAAGATTTTCCTGACCCTGATACGCCGGTAACCACAATAAATTTATTCCTGGGAAAACTTACCGTTACATTTTTAAGATTGTGAACACGCGCTCCTTTAATCAATATTTCTCCGTTTGTATGCTTATCTGCGGCCATTATGAAAATTTACTTTTGATGCTTACAAATGTAGCAGCAAATTTGTTTAAGAAAATAAATGTTTATGATGCTTTTACAGAGGAACTGCCCTTTTCTTTCAAAACCCTGGAAACC
>DAOLFI010000423.1:0-4075 GCA_035326385.1 Niabella sp. | reverse complement strand
GGAAATACAATCCGGGACAGAGCCGAAATAAAAGCACTGGCCCATGGCATTAATGCTGCCGATTATAAAATAAAGGCAGAGCAAAGATGGTGGACCCCCAAAGTAATGGCCCAGACATCAGCATCTTACTTTGGGTTGTACAATAACCGTATATCTACTTCTGATCCCTTGCTGCCGGGAACAGGGAAAAAGCTGGACTGGCATCCCGAAAATATTCATGTGCGCCCTATTGTTCAGATAGGTGTGGGTTTTAAGTGGGATATATTTGATGGTAAAGAAGGTAAGAATGCAACCGCTAGGGCAAGAGTGGAAAAGCAGATACTTGAAAGCAAAATGAAAGACGCGCAGGATAAGCTGCAAATGAACCTGGCTAATAACGAAACGAATTATCGCATAACCAATGCCCAGATAGCATTAAAGGAAAAAACAAGAGAAATAGCAGCTACAGCATTAACCAATATTGAAAAGGAGTTCCGGTATGGTACTAAAAAATCTTCTGATTATATAGATGCGGAAAATGACCTGGAAAACGCAGAACTGGAATACCAGACAGCTATTTTCAATCAACGAAGGGCCGCTATAGAGTTGATGAAAGCTACGCAAAGCCTGGATATAGATAAACTTTAAATCATTGAGAAAAACAAAAAAATATTACACATGAAAAATATTAAGATACTTACTATTGGTTTTGCCCTTACATTCATAGCCGCAGGTTGCCACAGTAATCCCCGCGAAAGGGTAGTAGAAGGCAAAATAAAAAAAGAAGTGATTTCTTTTTCGCCTAAGATCAGCGGACGCATAGCCGAAATATATGTACAGGAAGGACAAACTGTACATGCCGGCGATACGCTGGCAGTGCTGGATATTCCGGAAGTGGAAGCAAAAATAGCGCAGGCCGAAGGAGCTACGCTTGCCGCAGGTGCACAGGAGCAACTGGCGAGGAATGGCGCTACACCCGACCAGCTGAAACAATTAAGGGCAAAGCAGCGTGGTTTACAGGATCAGTTCAATTTTGTACAGAAATCTTATACAAGGGCAGAGAATATGTTCCGCGACAGTTTGTTGTCCCCGCAGAACTATGATGAGGTATATGCAAAATACCTCGGGGCAAAAGCCCAGTTAGAGGCAGTGAATGCGGAGCTGAAGGATGTAGAGCGCGGTACACGTTATGAAAAAGTAGCTATGGCTACAGGGCAAACCAGCCAGGCCAAAGGCGCTTTACAGGAAGCCAGAATAGCCTATAAAGAGCGTCATATAATTGCTACCAACAATATGGAAATTGAAACCATATCGCTTAATAAAGGCGAGTTGGCAACAGCCGGTTACGCATTGTTCACAGGATATATTCCTAATTCTACTTATTTCCGTTTCACTGTACCGGAAAGCAAAATGGCTGCGTATCAGAAAGGCATGGAGGTGAAAATGACAGTGCCCTATAACCAGCAAAAAATAACCGGTAAGCTTACTTCAGTAAAACAGTTGGCCAGGTACGCAGATATTACTACTGCTTTTCCTGATTATGACCCTGAAGATGCCGTGTACGAAATAAAAGTGGTACCGGTAAATAATGCAGAAGCAGCGCAGTTGCTGGTCAATGCTAACGTTGCTTTGAATTAACATTATTAAAAAGAAAGTTATGAAACGTTTTGTACAATTGGTAAAAAGGGAGTTCAAGCTGTTTTTCAGAAATACCACGTTACTGCTGGTGTTTATATTGGCTCCTCTTATTTATGCCCTGCTGATAGGCCTCACGTATAAAGATGGTAAAGTGGAGAATGTTCCTGTGATTGTTGTTGATTACGACCATACACCGGCTTCTTCCCAACTGGTGGAAATGCTTAACGACAATAATACCATCAAAGTGCTTAACTATACTGTAAAACCTGCAAATATTAAAGATGAGATCATTAAAACGCAGGCAGCGGCAATGGTAGTTATACCCGAGCGATTTGAGGCTATGATGCAGCAAGGACAATATCCCGAAGTAAATGCGTATATCAATACCTCCAATCTGCTTACAGCCAACTTTGCTTCCAAGTCTATACAGGTGGTAATGGGAACTTATGCTGCCGGTGCCGAAATGAAAGCGCTGCAAAAAAAGGGAATGCCTGCCGAGCTGGCCAAAACAAAATACGAGCCTTTCAAGGCTAATTATATTACCTTGTTCAATACAACAAGCAACTATCTGCTGTTTATGTGGCCGGCTATAATGGCTGTAGTGCTGCAGCAGGTAATTATGCTGGCCATGGCGGTAAGCTTTGCCAGCGATTTCAGAAGAAAAGATTTTGTAGAAATATTCAGGCGGGAAAGTAAGCTGAAGTTAATGTTGGTAAAAGCTATACCATCGCTGTTCTTTGCAAATCTGAACGTACTTTTCTTTTATTTATTCAGCCTTGTATTTAAAATTCCTACTCCTGCAGGGTTAGGTATATTTTTCCTTAATACCGAGTTATTCATACTGGCATCTATATTCCTGGCGGTTTTTGTAAGTGTTCTTATCCCCAATGCGCTTAAAGCTACCCAGATACTGATGGTGATAGCCTCTCCCGCTTTTATCATGAGCGGATTTACATGGCCGGCTATTGCCATGCCTCCTATTGTAAATGCGCTTACATCCATTGTGCCCCTTACACCTTTTCTTGAAGCTTTGAAGATATCAGTGATACAGCAGGGTAATGGTTTCCTTACCCGTCCATACGCTTTACACTTGCTTATTCTCCTGATAGTATTTTTTGTGCTGAGCTGGATTACATTAGTCGTAAAAAAGAAAATGGTGATCAGGAAAAAATACAGAAGGTTGCTGGAGCAAAGAAACGCTCAGCAAAGCTCATAACTCTTTTTCGTTTTCTATTGTTGATTAAGGCCGTTGCTTTTTAGCAATGGCCTTTTGGTTGATTGTCTTTTTATTCAATATTTTTGAGCAAAAAGACAATGTACCTGCTGGACGTTTTATCCCAAACTATTAGAGTAGATGATGCAATTAAAGCATTTATTCTGGAGCAGGTAGATACACGCCTGCTGGAAAAGGGGGGAGCGGTTGGCTTGTCCAATGCCCTGGACAGAAACATATATTTTGTTGAGAGCGGGCTGTTACGTAGTTTTTATAACGAGGACGGAAAGGATATTACGCTTGGTTTTATAAAAGAGGCTGGTTTCGCGGCCAGTAAGGAGGCCTTGTTTCTTCAAAAGCCCTCCCGCAGTCGTATTGAAGCCCTTGAGCCTTCAGTGATAAACTATATGAGCTTTGAAAAATTGCAAAAGTTTGCAGAAACGTCTATTTCTATATCCCGGTTAATGATATCGGTAATGGGAACGCTTGCTATAAACATGGAGCACAGGATCTATGCCCTGCAATATATGAGTGCCAAAGAGCGTTACCAGCAAATGATGGAGGAAGCGCCGGATATTTTGTTGCGTGCGCCGTTAGGTATGGTGGCCAGTTACCTGGGTATGTCGCAGGAAACGTTGAGCCGTATCCGGAAATAAGAACAATCACCTGAGCTTTATTTTCCCCTCCTCCTGCATCACGATGATGCCCTCGTCCACCAAAAAATTGATCACCGTCCATATATGATCTTTGTGATGACCCTTCAGGCTGTTGATGACCTCATCAGTAGATAGTGGCTGTTGAAGGAGTTCTTTCAGCCTGTTTGCAATAGGATCAAAAGTTTCCCGGGAAAGCGCTGCTTTTTTCTTCTTGAGGCAATTATCACAAATGCCACAGTCGCTCATATTCGCATCACCAAAGTAAGTACCGATGATCCTGCTGCGGCAAAGCGTTTCCTCTTTCAGGTAGCCTACCATTTTATCTATTCTTTGTGTGAATATGTTTTTACGCTCATTGTAACGTTCGGAATGGATGGTGAGCAGATCTGTTTTGATCCTTGTACGTGTAAGCATTATCTGTGGCTCATCTTTTTGCGGCTGATAATGGATCACCCTGTCAAAGCTTAGCTTATGCAGCTGCTCTTTTACTACAGCTGTATCATATTTTAAAAGGTAGGCAATGTAACTTTCTGATATAGCAACAGGATAATCGTATATACCTTCATAAGTACGCAGTAATATTTTTATT
>DAOLFI010000422.1:0-4085 GCA_035326385.1 Niabella sp. | reverse complement strand
AAGAAAAAGGTTACTCTGCTGACAATAGATGTTAGATTTTAGTATGTAGACTTGCTGTACGAGGCGGGGACGCCTCGTACCTTGCGTAATAAAAATGAGGTGTTGTACGTCTTGCTATAGGCTTCGGCCCATCAACCTTGTTCACGGTTTCTCAATATTTTAAAAATTTTAAGAGAAAAGAGTGGCAAGGTGATCTGTTTTATTGTACTTTACAATAGAAATAAAATCGTACTCTTTATGGAACAGCCTGTAGTTAAAAATCGTTTTCAAAGCTTTAACCTCTTAGGCCTGGCGTTAATAGCCATTGCGCTGGTAATAGGCGCTGCCGTTATTGCCGGCGCCTATAAATATAAATTCAGGAAACAGGAAACCATACGGGTTACAGGTAGTGCCGGTAAAGACTTTGCCAGTGATCTCATTGTGTGGAATGGCAGCTATAGCCGTAAGGCATTTGATTTAAAGGCAGCCTATGCTCTTATTAAGGCTGATGAGAATAACGTTAAAAACTACCTGGTAGGTAAGGGTGTAAAACCCGAAGAAATGATATTCTCATCTGTAAAAATTGATAAACAGTTTGACACCAAGTATAATGCGGAAGGCCGTTTTACCGGTTCTGAATTTACCGGCTACAATCTTACACAAAACATTAAGGTAGAATCGAAGGATATTCCTAAAGTAGAAGGGCTTTCCCGCGAAATAACTGGACTTATTGAAACAGGTATAGAGCTCAACTCTCCCGAACCGTTATATTTTTATACCAAACTGGCCGATCTTAAGCTGGACCTGCTGGATAAAGCTGCAGAGGATGCGCGTAAACGCGCCGATATCATTGCAAAAAAAACCGGGGGCAATATTATTGGTGTAAGCAAGGCTAATATGGGTATCTTTCAGATTACTGGTCAAAACAGTAATGAAGATTATAGTTATGGAGGGGCTTTCAATACCTCTTCCAAAAACAAAACGGCAAGTATTACTGTAAATCTTGAGTGCACTGTAAAATAACTTTTTTGCGTCTAAAACCCTGTTTTAAAAACAACCTAAGTCCATTGTTTGTTGTATGTTTGATGTTTATTCCGCATTAAACTATATTTTACAATGGCGTATAAAAATCAGCAGGAATTTATAAAAGCATTAGAAAAGGAAGGAGAACTGCTTCGCATTAAAACTTATGTAAATCCGCATCTTGAAATAGCTGAAATTACAGACCGTGTCAGCAAGGAGCCTGGTGGGGGCAAGGCATTGTTGTTTGAAAATACCGGCTCCGAATTTCCGGTATTAATGAATGCCTATGGAAGTGAGAAACGCATGTGCATGGCTTTAGGCGTGAAAGAACTGAATGATGTAGCCAAAGATATTGAGGACCTATTCAAACTGCTGTCGGCTCCCAAAGAAAATATCCTGGATAAGCTGAAATTACTTCCGAAGCTGGGTGAGTTTGCTTCGTGGATGCCGAAAGTGAAAAAAGGCAGGGGCGAATGTCAGCAGGTGATCCTTACAGAGAAGCCTTTGCCCACAGGCGAGCCCTGGGGAGGGCTGCCCGATATGAGGAAGTTGCCCGTAATTACCTGCTGGCCCCAGGATGGAGGTCCTTTTGTAACGCTTCCTGTAATCCACACCAAAGAACCTAATACCGGCATACGTAATGTGGGGATGTACAGGATGCAGGTTTTTGGCTCGCAGCTTACTGCTATGCACTGGCATAAGCATAAGGTATCTGCCAAACATTTCAACGAGTATAAAAAGCTGGGAATAAAAATGCCTGTTGCAGTAGCGCTTGGTGGCGATCCTGCTTATGCTTATTCAGCAACGGCGCCATTACCCGAAAATGTAGATGAATATATGCTGGCAGGTTTTCTCCGGAAAAAAAAGGTAGAGCTGGTGAAATGTATTACACAACCTGAAATAGAAGTGCCGGCTGATGCAGATTTTGTGATTGAAGGATATGTTGATCCCAACGATGAAATGCTTTGGGAAGGCCCGTTTGGTGACCATACGGGCTATTATTCTCTCCCGGATTGGTATCCTAAATTTCATATAACAGCCATTACCCATAAAAAGAATGCTGTATATCCGGCTACCATAGTTGGCATACCACCGCAGGAAGATGCCTGGCTGATTAAAGCTTCCGAAAGAATATTTTTAGCACCTATGAAAATGACCCTGGTCCCTGAAATCAAGGATATGGATATGCCGGTGGAAGGCGTGGCCCATAACCTTGTGATCACCCAGATAAATAAAGAATATGCCGGACAGGGACAAAAAGTAATGAATGCCATGTGGGGCGCCGGGCAAATGATGTTTAACAAGATATTGGTACTGGCTTCACAAACAAGCTTTGCTATTACCAATTATAAAGAACTGGCCAAAGAAGTATTCAGGAACCTGAATCCTGCTACCGATATTTATTTTTCTCAGGGACCGATGGATGTTCTTGATCATAGTTGCAGTAAGATGGGCTTTGGCGGAAAACTTTGCATAGATGGTACTGTTAAGTATGATGAAGAAGCAGATGATCTATATACCCGATATCCGGTCCCCGCAAGTATGGATGTAAGCCAGGCGCTTCAGCATTTCCCCGGGATCAGTTTTCTGAATACAGCCTTGCTGGAGCATCATATCCCCTGTATTGTGGTCTCTGTCCAAAAAAGCAGGCAAGGGCACGTAAAGGAATTGCACGATGCTATAAGTCAGTTACCGGCGCTGAAAGGGGTAAAAATGATTCTTTATATAGAGCACACAGTAAATGCGCAGGATTTGCCAACGGCTTTATGGCGTTTCTGCAATAATCTTGACCCCAGGCGTGATCATTTCATGCACAGGCAGGCGGAAGACAATGGCAGGTATACCGCGATACTTGGCTTAGACGGCACTATTAAAACAAAAGAGCTGGACGGGTTTGAGAGGGACTGGCCCAATATTATTGTAGCGGATGATACAACTATAGCTTCTGTTGATGCAAAATGGAAAGAGCTGGGTATAGGCAAATTGATCCCATCGCCCTCCCTGAAGTATAAAAGCCAGATGTATGGGGAAAAGGCTGTGGCTTATCCCTCATAAAATGAGTAAAGCCGGTTAAAAAACCGGCTTTTTAGTATTAACATAGGATAAAATCCTTAGGTTTTTATTTTTTTCGCATATCGTCTCTGAGCGACTGTACCTTAGAAGTAGGCAGATATATCTGGAACCCTAAACCAAGGTTAGGTTTAAATGCTACACCATTATTTCCCGCACCGGTAGTAATATTGGCCTTTGCCAATAATTCAAGCGCTATATTTTCATTAACGAAAAATGCAAGTCCTGGTCCTATGCCTGCTTCAAAGCCATTGGTAGAGTTTCCGCCACCATTGGTACCACCTAAACCTGCGTTAACTTCACCAAAAAGGCGTGTTTGCCTGGGTGTATTTACCTGCTGATCTCCAAAATAATACCGGGCCAGAGGACCTACAAAATAGTTGAAAGCCGGGCCACGTCCACGTCCTGCATCCAATCCTAAACTAACCTGTCCGCCAATAGCCAGGTCATCCTGTACAAACCAGGCTGCCTTGGGTTCTATTTTAAGGTTAAAGCTTTTCTCATTGGTATTTCCACCCATGCTTGCAATATTACCTCCAATAAGGTAATAGCCTTTCTGTGTTTGTGCTTTCAAAACAATTCCTGTCAGGCAAAATGCTGTTGCTAAAAACAATATTTTTTTCATAATTACGGTTTTAAACTTATCCAGGATTTGCAATAACTATGCCGTAAATAAAAACCCCCGCTAAAGCGGGGGCTATACTAAATTCACTTCGTAAAAATTTTACGCGAGTTGAACCGCTCTTTTTCTTTCTGTAGGAGGTGCAGCGCTTCTTTCCATTTTGCACCTTTCAAACCTCGTAGCTGTCCACACATGATCTAATTCAACATTATCAATACCAGAGTATCCATCCTTGGTTAACCTGTTCCAGCTCCGCTCACGATTAAGATCAGTTACTATCTTGGAAGTAGTTTTGGGGTACGCAACCCAAAATTTAGTGTTTTCTTTTAATGAGGGCATCACATCATTTAAAATACCGTTCAGCTGGTTTTCATTTACGGCAAATACCAGG
>DAOLFI010000003.1:0-22049 GCA_035326385.1 Niabella sp. | reverse complement strand
GTACTGCCTTTGATAATTTTAACTTGTTAATGTAAATACACCCCATTACCCTAACCTTATACCGTGTGCAGGAAATGTTATTACTACTTTTTTATTGAAGTGGAACGTACAATATTATAATACAACCTTTCCAGCAATCGCATATCCTTTGTAACGATTAATGCCTGGGCTTTGAGTCCTGGTTTATATGGCAGCTTTTTGTTTTGATTGGTTATAAATCCCTTATCCAGTCTTACTGTGCCTAAAAAACCACTGTCAATTGCAACAGTAGAAACATAACTTAGTGTTCCCGGTACAAAACCTGCTTCCTGATAAGGATAAGCATGAAAACGCAACTGAACTTTCATCCCAGTATCTACTTTGCCGAAATTATTTTGAGGTAGTTTTACTTCTACATAGTATTTACTGTCAGGTGGATTTACATATCCTAAAAGCCTCCCTTGCTCAATATATTGGTTTTGTTGAATGGGCAGTACGAAGATTACCTGTCCGTCAACAGGAGCTTGTATAGTGTACTGTCTTATCCATTCATTGACGTTACTTTTTAGCGTATGCAATGCCTGTTCAAATATTTGTTGTTGTTGAAAAATATCATGGTTTAGCTGATCTATTTCTTTTTGTTTATCCCTTATCTGGTTTTCCTGGGAAATAATACTGACTTCTATCTGAGGCTCTGTCTTTTGTTTATTCATCAATACTGCTTGGGCTTGTCTGTACTCCTCAGCAGAAATGACTTTTTCTTTATAAAGTATTTCATTCATTTCAAAAGTTCTCCTTGCTAAATCATTTTCCTTTTGAGTAAAACTTCTCTGAGTGGCGGTTTTCCTTTTTATGTTTGAGAGCGAGACGATATCGCTTTGCAACATCTCTTTTCTTTTATAATAAAAGCCATTAACCATGTAGTCGTCATATTGTTGTAATGCCGTAATAAATGTCTGGTAAGGCATCTGCAATTCTCCCAGATTTTTAAACCGGTATCGAAACAATTCGGAAATAGCAACAGCGTCATTTTGTTCTAAAAAACCGAAGCTACTTGCCAGCTTTTCAGATAAGTCAATTATTTCCTGTGAGACTGCATTGCTTTCTACCCAGCCAATAATATCGCCTTGCTTTACGGGTTGGTTGTTTTTTACAAAAAGTGCTGTTATGCGCCCACTTTGCCGGGATATAATTTCTTTAGGTGCGTTATCGCTGGTTAATACAGCACTAGCCTCTATAATATCCGGATAGCGAATGAACCAGGTTCCAGTAAAAAGTAGCATCAAAAGAACAAGAAAAATGAGCAATGACCATTTTTCAAAAAAGTCTGGCTTACGGCTAATGATTTCTTGAGCAACTTCTGAGCGTTCCTTGAAATTATTATACGATGACAGTTCCTCCAGCACTTCGTCAGAAGGCTCAATGATATCTGCTTGTAAGTCTTTCATATCACATCATTTTCATATCATAGATTATATTAATTTCCCAACTCCAATTGATTTTTTACCAGTTTATAATATTTTCCTTTTAAAGCTGTTAATTCTTCATGTGTCCCCTCCTCGGCAATTTTGCCTTTATCAAGCACTACAATTTTGTCTGCATGTGTCACAGTGCTCAACCGGTGCGCTACAACCACTACAGTTTTGCCTTCAAAGAATCTTTCCAAATTTTCTACTATTTCTTTTTCATTATTGGCATCCAAAGAGTTGGTCGCTTCATCAAAAAAAAGGTAATCGGGATTTTTATATACTGCTCTGGCTATCATAATTCTCTGTTTCTGTCCCTGGCTTAACCCGGTTCCTTCTGCACCTAATTTAGTATAATATCCGTTAGGCAGCGATTCGATAAAGGAATCTATATTAGCAATTCGACAGCTTTGTACCAGCCGATTGTAATCCATATTCTCGTCTCCTACTGCAATATTACGGGCTATGCTATCGTTAAAAATATATCCATCCTGTAATACTGCACTACAGACACTTCGCCAATATTTATGACTAACAGAATCAAATTTCACCCCCCCTTTACTCGGTTCACTACCTGGTAGATTTTCGCCTATGCGTATTTCCCCTTGATATTGTTCATACACTTTTAATAAAAGCTTAACTAGCGTAGTTTTTCCACTTCCGCTGGCACCTACAATAGCCGTTACTTTATTTTCAGGCACTACCAGGTTAATATTTTCCAGCACAGGATCGTTACCTGCCCCAGGATAGGTAAAAGAGAGGTTTTTAATAGTAATACTTTTATGTTCAGGTAACTGGGATATATAGGTTTTGCTAGTGTCCTCTTCATCGCCTAACTGGTGGATTTCATTTAGCCGTTCCATGCTTATCTTAGCATCCTGCAAACTTTGAACAAAACCAACCCATTGCTGAATTGGACCACTTAATTGACCTATTACATACTGAACAGCCAGCATAGCGCCTAATGTGAGCTGTCCCTCGATTACCAGTTTAGCAACAATAAAACTAATAGCAATACCCTGTACCTGGTTGATGAAGGTAGCTCCGGCACTTTGTATCTGGCTGTAATTGAGGTTCTTAAATTCGAGTTTGAAAACACTAGCCTGTATATTCTCCCATTCCCAGCGTTTTTGTTTTTCGGCATTATTCAGGCGTATTTCCTGCATGCCCTGTATCAACTGTAAGGTGGCGTTATTTTCTTTGGCAGAAAGGTGAAACGTCTCATAATTTAGCTTTCGGCGAATGCGTAAAAATAATTGCACCCAAACAAAATAAATGATACTACCTATGCAAAAAATAAAAAACAACTGTACACTGTAAATGACCAGTACAATAGCGTAAATGATAAAATTAAAAAAGGAGAATAAGGTGGTTAACGCTGTACCCGTAAGAAAACTCTGTATTGTACGGTGATCTCCTATTCTTTGTAGCGTATCGCCTGTATGGTGTACATCAAAATAGGAAACCGGTAGACGAGTAAGCTTAATCCAGAAATCAGAGAGAATTTGTATATTCAGTAAGTTAGATACTCTGAGCAGCAACCGACTTCGTATAAAACCTACAATAGTTTGGCTGAAGCTAAGCATTATCTGTGCTATCAAAACAATGAACACGTACTGCAAGTTTTGAGTATTGATACCAATGTCTACGATACTTTGTGTGAGAAAAGGAAAAATCAAGGAAAGTAAAGAGGTTATTAATAATGCTGCAAACACCTGAATTAATTGCCATTTCGCTGGTCGAAGGTATTGGAACACAAGATACCAGCTGAGTTTATTTTCCTTCTCGTTCTCTAGTTCGTAAAATAAAGGTGTAGGCTCCAAGAGCAGAGCTATGCCTGTTTCTTCTTCATTATCATTTTGAGAGGAAACCCAATGTTTTTTTAATTCTGTCGGTGTATAGCTGATGATGCCTTTACTGGGGTCAGCCACGGTAGTGCTGTTCTTGTTAGTTTTTATGAGTACAACAAAATGATTATGATTCCAATGTAGGATTGCAGGTAAAGAGATATCTTCCAATTGTTTTGCGGCGATTTTTATACCTCTTGTTCTAAACCCCATTTTTTCAGCTGTATCACTAATACCCAATAAGGAAACACCAGCTTTATTAAAACCTGCTATGTGACGGATCGTATCTGGATTAATATGCTTTCCGTAATACCGGGCGACCATCCTCAGGCATGTCGGCCCGCAATCCATAGTATTTAGCTGGCGATAAAAAATGAAATTACCTTTGCTTCTACTCATGACATTTTCTCATCTTTTATTATAAGAGAAAAGTATTTTTCAAAAAACTTAAATCTGCTCATATCTTCCCTAGTATCTATATCCAAAAACGGCGCCTCATTTTCAATACATAAAAAATCACCATCCCAAAACGAGTGATTAGGATCCGGGGAAGCCAAAACATTTTTAAGAAAACCTGATTTAATTAGATACAGAGCTCCATCAATCATGTATTTCTGATTGCACAAACTTCCTTTTCTATTTGGGCTTTCCTCCTCAAAGACAAAGCGATTATCTTTTTGCTTTAAATGAAATATACTTCTGTCTTGTATCTTCGTAATAGTCGTCATAAAGTCCCAGGCCTGATCTATGTGTTTAAATTTTGTCATAAACATTTCAAATAAGCATGTATCTCTAAATGGTTGGGTAACGGGGCATAAGAAAAAATATTCAATCGTGTTTTGCTCAATGTAGTTTTTGCAACTTGTCAATTCATCTTGAGTTTGATGCCTGACTTCTAAATAGGTCTTTAATCCGAGCCTTGATGCAAATTGAGATAACTCACTTGAATCTGTTATTACGACTGCATATTCTTCTAAGCCAGCATTATATATAAAACGGGCTGTAAAAGGAAGTAAATCGTAATTTTTACCCGGACACCTGACACTTTGCTGCTTTACAGGAATTAATATGGGAATTTTAGCTATCATGCAAGCGGAATATTCTTTTTTCTGTTATCAATTTTTTTAAATAATCTTCCTCAGCTTGTCCTGCACCAATGTGGTACTCCCAAATGGGATCATTTTCCAATAGCCAGGCCCTATGCTCAACGTCCAGACAAGTTATCCATATGTTATACTTTTTTTCCCAATCGGTATTAAGAAGATGAGCTAGCATCTTAATGGCGCTGGTTGTATTTTCCACCATCGTTCCCTCATTTGCAAAACTCTCATTGACAATTTCAATATTTTGATATTGCTCCTCCGATAAATATTGATGCCAATTGCTAAATGTATCATACCAATGTTTGCGCATAAAGAGTTTCTTTATAAATTTTATTTTATCTATGTGTTCACCTCCTTTATATATATGTTCCATTTGCCAGTTTATTTCGTGAAAAGCGCCATCTATTCTATATCCCGCGGGGCCGATGAAATTCATACGATTGATCCGTACTACAAAATCAAAAGCATCAACTTTTCGAGCTAGCGACTTTTTCTTTGGCGGTTTGTTACCTACTAATATTAAGTTTCGTTTCATTATTGGGCTGTATTTTTGTTTGGTTCAGAATCGTATAACTCATTTCCGGAATGAATGACTCGACATCTTTTAAAGTATACTGTTGGGGAAGTAAGTATCCATTTAAGTAAATCAAAGGAGTGTGGGGGACATAGTTCTTCTCAAGCCAGGATTGATAGCCTTCAAGAATAGGAATGCTATCGGAATTAGAGCTGGTTTGAGGGTATAATTGTTTAAAAGTTGCTATGTCCATGCTGTTAAACCAGTTCTGCAATACTTCCGGAGCATTATTATTATAGGTTAAAATTGCATTGACTATTTCTTTTACGGCAACAACCCGTCTATCTTCTAAATCACTTGCTTTTTTTACTAAAAAAATAACGTTTATCGAAACTGATTCCGAATTCCTTTTATATAAATCATGTAAAGATTCATGTGCTGCTGAACAAGGTTTGCAGAAAGGATTAGAGACTATAGTTAGTTGTACGGGCGCACGTTTACTTCCAATAAAAGCAGGATTTAATCGGATAGTTAAATCTGTCTTTGACCCTGATCGATTGAAAAGTAAGGAGTTGAAAATATCCGGGTTACGTTTCCACTTCAATAATTCAATTTCAACAGCGTCATTTTTTTTGCTTTTTTCAAAATAGGGCTTTATTAAAAACCAGATAGATGCTAAGGAGAAGCAAAGTAAAACTGTTAAAACGTTGAACGATTCGAAGAGAGATTGAGAGGTGGCATAAAGGATAAAATTTGTTGATAAAACTATGGTTTGGAGCCAAACAACCAGTATAATCAGTAAACACATTTTACACCAGGCTTTCACAACTTTCCATTGATAGTACAACGAAAAGAAAGTAGCAAAGAAGGCCGCTATACTTACTAAGGTTAAAGGTAGCAGGGCTTTAGAAGGTTGTATTGTCAGACTGCTAAGTATTGTAAAAATCAGCAAACCTGTAAAATATACTAATCCCGCATCTCCCAGATGATATTCTTTGCCAATTTTTGAAACTTTAGAGTTAAGTACCAAATCACAACCATGATCTTTGTCTTTACTACATAATTGTCTGGTCAATTTGTTTTCACTTCCCATTTTGTGTACAATGATTAGACTACATATACCTACGCCCATCATATTAAGTAAAGAAAAACTAAATGCTATAGGAGTAAAGTTTACAAGCAACAGTCCCAAAAATAAAATGATTGCGGATATAAGAATCGCTGTAAGTAATCTCCTATTCTTTTTCTCTCTCCCTAAATATTGAAGATTTTCTTTATTATTAACTTTCTGCCCGGGTGCAATCATTAGTGCTACCCCCTCCCAACGATTTAAGAAGGCTGTTTTATTTTTTTCATAATATTCGAAAGAGGGAACGATCTCGAACCCTCCCACAGCCTTCGGTGTTTGGGCCAAAAAAGGGAAACTGAAGGATTCTATATTAGTGGGCGTGCCTTTCAAAGCCACGTATCCTTCTTCCAATTCTAGTTCGTCTAATGTATCGGTAAGAGATGCTAATGCGGGATAATTGGGGTGAGATCTGAGTTTTTTTTCAAAATACTCTTTGGAAACTGATATAGAACACGCAGTTAGATATTCATAAGCAATCGTGAACAAGCTCATAGTCAAATTTTTATTTGCAAACAAATTAACATATTTTCAAGTAAAAAGTATTATATTATACATAATATTTTTTAAATCCTCTAAAAGTAACGATGTCATTAACGAAATCAAGCAAAAATTTATATGTGCAGATGGAGTAAAGGTACTTTTGAGAAATGCCATTTAAGCATTAAATGCGTGGCCCTAAGATTTAAGTTTTGCAGTATAGAGTATAAAATACATATCAATGGAAATATTTACTTTACTACTTCTATCGTCTTTTCTGCGAAAAGTGGTTCGCCATTTTCTGTGACTCCCTGTACTACTATCCTGAATTTGCCCGGTATATCGGATGTGTAGAAGGAATGTTTATTAATTATATTTTGATGTATATGCAGTTGTGGTATCCACAATATTGTCGAAACAAATTCTTCCATTGATGAGCTGAGCATTAAACTGTCCATGCCATAATAAGTTTTTCCAAAATAAACTCCGTCAAGTTGTTGAAAATATTCTTTTTCATCTTCCGGTATACTACATCCCTGATAGATTCTGATTCCAACCCCATCTATTACATACTTTTCACCTTTTACTGGCGCTTTACCTGTCGCATGGCGGGGACAATTTAAAATGCCACTAACACATACGTAGTCTCCGCAAGCATTGGGGCCCTGTTTGGCATTACTACTGAATAAACTATTATCTTTTAGTGATTTAACTACAACTTCTTCGAGCGTGCTATATTTTGAAAAATCTTCCAATAACAGCGCTTTTGTATTAATATTATATCCAGGTTTATGAACAAAAGATGTTGAGATATTATCTTTTGAGAGTTTTTTGTTAATTGTGAAAAATGGATTTTCAATATTGTAGGTATATCCTGCTTTAAATTTACTGTTTATGCTGAGATATATCTTTTTTCCCTCCTCAAGCGTGATATTATCGATAGGTACATCCAAATTACCAATGCTATCGGTATTAAGCACGGTGACATTATCGGGCCAGGCTAAAAGAATTAAGCTCTCCGCTTTTTTTAATGGTTTTCCAAATCGCATTACCTGGCCACTAATTTTGGGCTTATAAAAAGTTGGCAAACTGGTGTTATCGCCATTCATTACCTTTTGCCAGGTATATTTTCGCCAGCCTCGCACGAGTAAGGCCTTTTCCAGATAATCGGAATTTTTAGTTTCCAAATTATGATATAATAGTTGGCGCCCTGGTTCCTGTTGAAGAAAAGACGACCATTCTATATTCTTTTGTTTATTTTTATCTATACGATTATTTTGTACACATGCAACGGAAACCACTGCTTCAATTCTATTCCCAGAGGGATCCTTTACCTGTATATCTAAGTTTATCGAATCTCTTTTTCGATAAACTTCCCTGTCAGTTTTTATATCTATAGCGTTTCTGAGATTATAATGTGAAAATACAAGCCTTTCAGCAACAGGTTGATTCATGCCGTTTAGTAGCGTAATTGTCAGAATACCTTTGGGCATTTGTTTCATTTTCAAGGTGAGCAAACGCTCTCTTTCTATGTTCATTTTGTTAGATACAAAACCGGTAAAAGAATTAAAAACGGCTATGGAAAAACTATCTTTTGTGTTAGTTTCAATATGCAATTGTAATGTACTATCCAGAACTCCCTTAGTTGCTTTCATTACCCAACCTTCATTTAACGGAGCGGGTAAAAGGTAGCTGATAGTATCCTGGGTAGTATTGATAAGCTTTACAGAATAATTAACTCCAGATTCGGGGATTAGATTGAATGCTCCCATTCCGTAATAATCGGTTTGAATGGTGTCAATAGGGGTCAGGTTTTTATACAAGACAGCTTGAACTGGTGTCGGGGAAAGGTCACCATTCAAAGATTCCCAACCAATTCGACTGACAATACCTTCCACCAGAGCTCCACCTTCGGGATAAAATTTTATAGAAAATTGATTATTAGATTTTTGAAATGGTAGCTTTAAATTAAAAAGAAATTTTTCACCGTTGAAAATTGTAGTCGTACGAAGTACTGGCAATAAGGCATTGACAGCATTTCGTGGAACAAAAAGCACAGCCTTTCCAAAATTGTCAGTTTGAAGTCTGCGTATTTTATTATCGGACAATTGGTATTCCAGGGTTGCTTGTGATGTCAATGTTGAACCTCCTTGTAAAACACTTACATCTATTTTCAATGTGTCAGTGTTGAGCGAAGAATCCTCAAAGTTAAATACTGTATTAAATAGAAGGTTTTTTGTGGATTTAATGGTAATAGGTTGCCTAAAAATGCTTACCGGCTCCTTATTCTCATTAAATAAATTGGGATAAGCTACAAGTTGGTAATCTCCAGGAGGAACACTATCAGGCAAGAACAATGATCCAGAAGCCAACCCGTTAGTTAATCTATGCTTTTTTTCGCCAAAAATTTCTCTACTTGTTTCATCAATTAACATTACAGAAATAATATCGGGTTGTGGTATGTTATTTAGCGTGTCGATTATAAGATATCCTGCCCATAATACGGATTCATTGTTGGTATAAATAGTTTTATCAGTGTGAATAAAAAACAACGAAACTGGATGCAATTCTTTCTGATGTTCCAGTTTTTGTACAAGAACCTCATTTAAAACAGACTGACCAGCTAACTGATTAGACAAAAACAAGAGAGTGATAAAAAGCGAAATATATCTATTAAAACTGCACAGATGTAGTATGTGATGATTTATAAAATGTGGCATAACGAAAAACTTAGGCATAAAAATTAATTACAGAGTTTATGCAATAATACGTTTGATGAGGGCGTGCATCCATTATCCATTACTTGAAATAAATTATTTTTTCTTTTCAGCTCAAATGCATATTTTTAGCTAAAATATTAAATCATACATAATAATAATCATTTTTAACGATTTTTTTCATTCTTAAAAACAGAAATGCCATGAACAAGTTCAAGACAAAATTTCGAAGTATCGAAGGTGTAGAAGTGCTTTCAAGAGATCAATTAAAGCAAATAATGGGAGGTGATGATTGTGGTAACGTCACCTGTGTTTTCCCAGGAGATTGCGATCCTGGCAAAGAATGCCGTAGGGGTTATTGTGTTTACCCTGGAGGTGGGGGCAGCTCTAGCTGTCAGGATGGCAATAATGGAGGTTGTCCTGTCGACTCTATCTGCCTTCACGGCCCAGATGGTACCTATTGTATATAGATTCCATCCCAGTAGAATTGTCTTTTTTTGTAAATAATGGCAGATGTTCGGCATCTGTCATTATTCTTATTTTGAAACAGCAATTAAAATAGAAAGGACAGCCGCTTAGGCTTTTTAACAAAAATCACCCTACGTTTCTGCTTCTTTTAAACTCCTGGCAGTAGTTTAAGTAGAAATCGGCAAATTGGGCGTACCAGGCACTACCCTTTTCTTCTTAATATTATCATCATCCGGGTCTGCCGCTACTGCTTTCCAGTTGTACGATACACGCTGGTAAATTACATTGGTTGATTCTTCAAGCATGTTCATTACAAGGGCAGCAACTCCTGGGGCACTATGCTGGTGAAGCATTTCTTCATATTCCCGAACAATTTCTTCTGAAACAATAAGCTCAAAAATTCCGTTTACAAAGGCATCCCATATAAGACGTAGCCGGCGGCGCAGACCCAAACTTACCAAAAGGACATTAGAGTGCAATATAACTTCAAGCATCAGCCCACGGATTTGGTTATCTAATCTAATTCAGCTTTATTCTTGCTACAGGTCGTAGCCCTTTTTGTACAATAGCTCTTTCCTGGGGTGAATTCCGTAAAATATTGTACCCTCCGGATTGTACCCAATAAAAAGCTGGTTGGTCTTTGGCTTTTAGGGTGTTAATTTTTGGTGCTTTGTTGCGTAACCATTCTATAAGCCATTGAAACTTTCTTAATACTACTGCAACCTCACTTGTATGTGCAGCATGAACCTCCATAAAAAAAGCTTCCCCCTTGTAACTAAATACATAGTCCCATCTGTTATCATCCGGGTATGTCGTTTTGGTACAATCATCAATAGCTACGCTACCATCAAGTTCTCGCGTGTTTCCAACTTCGATTTTCGTCTTATTTTCATTAAGCCCTTGTAATCCTTGTCTGTAGCAACTTTGTATATCATCAGTAGCTAATACTGCATCTTTAAAGTTATTCATAGGTTCTCTTTAAATGGCGTTTGCGACTAATTTTGAAACAACGTTTGATGCCTTACCTCCGAACTCGGAAAGTCCTCCCCAATTTGAAATTGAAATATCATCTGAGGCAGCATCCAGAGAAGAAATATCCTGCACAGTTGCACCACTTTCTCCAAGATTAAAATAATAAGTATTAAAAGTCTTATTTTTTATTACTGTTTCAAATACTTTTTGCAATGAAGCATTTTTGGGCAGAGAAAAAAGCTCAAAAAGGTCATCTGCTGTTCCGTTATATTCTTTTACATATTTTATAGCCCAGGCCAGTTCCAGTAAAACGGGCGTGTGTGTGGAAACGATAACTTTATATCCTCTTGCTAATAGTTCTAAGAAAACTACCATGATTGATTCTATTGCTCTCGGATGAAGACCCATTTCCGGCTCTTCTACAATAACCCATTTGATGTTGTCGCGCAAAGGTGCCTTTGTTGACGGTATTAAATGATAAAAGGAAAGAAGCAATGGCATAAACTCTTTTTGTCCTGCACTCCAGGTCATAAATGGTAAGCTACTTCCGGCAACGTTCATTACAAAACGTTTTTTCAAACTGTTTTCATCAGAAATAATTTCCCCGCCATGAAAAATACTTTCATCCAGCATGTTGCGCAATGGTTCCTTAATCCTTCCTGGTTTAGGAAAAACCTGCCCATCTGAACCTAAAATCTTTGAGGTTTCTTTTTCCATCAGTGTTCGCACAGTTTCACTGAATTGCTTTAAAACAAAAGGGTCGCCAATATCAAACGTGCTAAACGCACGCGGCCAGCCTTGCGCCATTGTTACTACCCGCTGTGCGGGAACATAAAACAATTTTTCTTTTATTGATTTTTTTCCCGAAGGCAATGCTTCATTTACAATACTGGCAATATTAAAGGGTTCATTATTAAACCTAATTTTGGTTTTCTCATTCCAGATGAAAGCCATTGCTTCCCCAAAAAACAATTCAAGTAATTTGCTTTTGCTTTTGCTCCATTCATAATTATTTAAGTCAAGAATAGCTGGAATGCTTTCCTTGTCAATAATAAGCTTCAATAACTGAAGCAAGATACTTTTCCCGCTTGCTTGTGGGCCGACAAACAAAGTAAGATCTCCAAAATCTATATTTGCAGATGCAATGGGGCCGAAATTCTTTATTGTTAAGTTTTCCATTTCTAACTCTTATTAGATAATCTGAATTATTTTGGAGTATTGTATTGTTTTATGTCAGAGATGCTTTTGAATTTAGCCAGATCTATGAGCAAATTTTTGTCGGCACCGATTTCAAGGTTGATTTGGCGCGAAAGATTAGTTGGATCAGTATCGACATAAAAGGCAAACCGATAAATATCATACACAGAAAACTTAATTGGATTTCGTAGCTTTTGTCCAAATCGTCCGTGATTAACTCCCATTTCATCAGCCATTGCTTTTGAAAAGAGTGGCTCCAAATCCTTCATAGCCTTTAAGTTGCCACTTTCAATAATAGATTTGATGGAAAGACATTTGGATTTAATATCTTCCTTTATCGCTTCAATACTTTTAGTTTTTCTGCCTCTTTTTGGCTTAATTTGTTCCTGCTTTTTAACCGATTTTGCCATTAAAAAAAACTTATTCGTAAAGGTGGCAAAACTCATTAATTGTCAAATTGATATTTACTTATTGACTATTTATATAAACTTTTCGTATAAAAAAAGTAATGAATTGTATAAATAATTTATTATATTGCACATTGAAATGATAATAGCGTATATAATAGTTAGAATTTATAATAAAAAAAGAATACTTTTACTTTTCTAACTTGAATACGTCTTAAAAGCCTCTGCTTCCGAATCTGACAAATTCCATCCAGCAAGAGGGTAAGTTAGGCGCCTAATCTTTATTTTTAGAATAAGGTTGGGCCCTCTTACGCATTCTGTGCTGGATATTATTCGCAAGAATAATAGGGCTTTGTCAGAGCCTGGGAGCCAGAAATGCCGGAGGGTTCAACCTTATTCTTTATAAGACTCCCTTTATTTTCTGAATGAGGCTTGCATTTATAAAATGTAAGCACACTTGTCCAGTTATTCATATATATTATTTAGTTGTGCTCGGGCTGTTTTTTCAAGTCTTGAACTACAAGTATATGTACATAACAACCGGGTATCACTGCACCGCTTAGGAGGTGTTGGCGTTGCCCTTTTTAATTTTCGCTTTGCCTGCAAAAAACGCAACCCCGAGTAACTTACTGCCGGGCGGCGGTGCGGTTGTTCTCATGGGCTGCACCTGCCTACCCCGGCGGCGGCCGGTACTCTAATTACAAAAATTCAATGCAGATGATTAATGAAAACTTTAACGCTGTTGGGCGTGATGGTGGCGCTATGCTTGTTTGTGCAGGCACAGCTTACAAAACCACTGACTATAGGCGATACTGTACCTGATATAACTTTTACCAATCTTATTAACTATCCAACCAGAACCGCTAAACTATCAGATTTTAAAGGCAAACTGGTGATACTGGATTTTTGGGCTACCTGGTGCGGGAGCTGTATTGCAAAGTTTCCGGAGTTGCAGCGTCTGCAGAAGGAGTTCAACAAGGATTTACAAATTATTCTGGTAAATGGCAACTCCACTGGTGATACAAAAGCCTCTATTTCTCAGTTTCTTAGCAAACGAGCGGAATTATTAAAACCAATTAATCTACCAATTGTTCCTGAAGAAGAAATAGTTAATAGCTTATTTCCCTACAATTCGCTGCCTCACTACGTATGGATAAGTGCTGAAAGAAAAGTTCTTGCTATAACGAGCAGCGAGGACATTACTGCCTCTAATATCTTAATCGCCAAAACTGGTGAGCCTCTCAACTTAAAATCGAAAGTAGATTTCAATAAAGAAAACCTTTATTTACTGGATACAACAGCTCCGAAAGAGCAAATAGGTGAATACTCCGTACTGATTAAAGGAAGAATGAAGAATTTAAATGCTGGAGGGGGATTTGAATATACCCGCATGGACGGCTCTAAACCGGCCGGATATTTTTTTGCTAACCTTTCCCTTTACGCCATTTATTATAGAATAGCGGCGAAACTAATAGAGAATTTTGACAATGACCGCGGTAAAATTCAATTTAGTTCCTCCGACAGTATTATGTTGGGAACCTGGAATATTAGAAGCAAAGATTCTGTTATTAAATGGTATGATAGGTATGGTTATACTCTGGATGTTTATGCTCCCGGCAACACACCTAAGCGGATATTTGAAATTGCGCTCAATGTTTTAAACTCTGGCTCGCCCTTTACAACCTTAATTGAAAAAAAGAAAATCAATTGCTTCGTAATTAGTAGGGCCGACCAGCAAAAAGAACCGGGAGTTGATAAAAAAACACCATCATCAATTCAATTTTCTACGTTAAAGTCAACAATTAAAACATGGCTGAATGGCGAAGTGCCATTAGTCGATAATTCCAGGTTAAGAGGGCTTACATATCTAAAAGCTGATAAATCTCCTTCCGGTTTAGAGCAAGTCAGGATCATCCTTGCTGAAAACAACTTAATACTCTCAGAGCAGGTGTTGGAAATACCCATTATGACTATTACAAGAAAACCAATTTGAACTAAAACATTTTTATGAAATACAATGTAAATAAACTATTTGTACAGGCGCTCTTATGCACTTTGTTGAGCCTGTTTCAAGTTAATGCGGCTAATGGACAGGAAATAAGAACTGGGCAGTCATCGCCCAGTGCAAACAGGGATAAGGATATAAAAGGAGTTGTAACAGGTATTTCCGGAGAACCCGTAAGCGAATGCACCGTGGCAAACCGGATAAAAAGAACTACTACAAGGACAGACAATACGGGTAGGTTCTTAATAGAAGCTGAAATAGGTGATGTATTACAGATGTCCCATACAAACTATGAAATAGCAGAATATATGATAAAGGAGGAAGATACGCTTGTTCTTATAAAGCTATTTCCGCGTGATAGACTTGAGGAGGAAGTAGTAGTTTACAGCGGTTATCAAAAAACTTCAAAAGCAAGAACAACCGGTGCATTTTCAAAAGTAGATAGCAGCCTGCTTGAACAACAAGTAAGTTCAAATATCCTTGACCGCCTTAAAAATGTTTCAAATGTGTACTTTGATACAAAAAATCTATCCACAAGAACCACCAACATAACAATAAGAGGCTTCAGTACAATAAATGGGAACATGTCTCCTTTAATAATTCTTGATAATTTTCCGTATTCTGGAAATATATCAGACATAAACCCGGATGATATTGAATCTGTCACCATCTTAAAAGACGCTACCGCAGCTTCAATCTGGGGCGCAAAGTCTGCAAATGGCGTAGTGGTACTCACATCAAAAAAAAGCAGGTACAACCAGCCTGTAACTGTAGATTTTAATACTACTTTTTCAATTAACGCCCCCCCGGATTTTTTTAAAAAGCCTGATATGTCAATAGCGGATTATATTGATGTTGAGCAATTCTTATTTAACAGGAACTACAGGTTGACCGATACCGCTAACAGGAATAGACCGCCGCTTACCCCGGTTTATGAAATGTTGCTGGCCAAAAGGTACGGACAAATAACCGCAATAGATTCTGCCTCCTTTATAAAAAATCTACTCGCTGTTGACCCTGCAAAGGAGTATCGGAATGCATTTTACCAAAATGCTATTACCAACCAATATAGCCTTAGCTTAAAAGGTGGTGGTAAGATCTATAGCTGGCTGATAACGGGAGCAATGAATACTGTAAAAAGCAACCTAAAACTGAATGAGAGCAACAAAAAGAATTTCAGAATTGAAAATAAATTCCAGCCATTTAAAGGCTTTGAAATTGGCCTCAATCTGTTTTATACTTATCAAACGGATGAAAGCGCGCCAACGCCAACCTACAATAGTGTAACTATAGGATCAAAGAATGTCCCTTATCTAACATTTACAGACCCCTTTGGAGCACCCGTTCCCATTGACAAATTTTATAGAGGGAGCTTTTTAGACACTTTAGGTGGTGGTAAATTGCTTGATTGGAAATATTATCCTTACAATGATTACACTTTTCAAAATACAAATCGCACCGTACAAAATTTATTGATGGCTTTGAATCTTGGCTATCATTTTCTGAAGCACTTTGATTTTTCTTTAAATTATCAATTGGAGCAACAGCAAATAAATGATAAAACTTTTTATGACCGTCAAAGTTACTATGCGCGCAACCTTATAAATTTATTCTCTGCCCGGGGAGCAACCGTAAATGACCCCATTACTTTAGTAGTTCCATTTGGCGATATATTATCAAGAAGCAGCCAGAAAAGCCGGTCAAAAAATATCAGGGCACAATTAAACTATTCAAATACCTGGGGAAACTTTCAGTATACAGGTCTGGCAGGTTGGGAAATGAGGCAGACAAAATCGTTTGATGGGTATGGAGCCTCTTTTTACGGGTATAATGAGGACCCGCTTACTTACGGATATGTTGATTTCAATACCAGATACAGAACATTTATAACCGGTAACCTTCAGGGCATTCCAAATCAGCCAAGGGAATTAGGCAATGTTGATCTTCGATTTGTGAGCGGGTTTATGAACAATGAATTTAGCTTTAAGAAAAAGTACATTTTAAATGCAAGTTTAAGGAGTGATGCATCTAATATTTTTGGATTATCAACGAATGACAAATGGAATCCCTTTTGGTCTTTGGGTACAGGATGGGTCATATCAAAGGAGAATTTTTTTCGCATACGAAGTATTTCTTTATTAAAGTTTAGAACTACTTTAGGAATTGGAGGAAATGTTGACCCAACCCGGTCAGCTCTGCCAGTTGGAACCTCTGTTACAAACTCCGTAACAAATTATTATGTTGTTCGTATAGCACAACTTAATAACCCCTCGTTAAAATGGGAAGAATCACGGCAAATAAATTTTGCCCTTGATTTTTCGGTTTTAAACCAACGATTAAGTGGTTCTGTTGATTATTATATAAAGAAGGGTACTGATTTATATGGCCCTTCTCTAATAGATTATACGGCCTGGGGCAAGGCGAATTCCATTGTGAAAAATGTTGCTGCAATGAAAGGAAACGGGGTTGAAGTTTCTTTGCAAAGCAAAAATTTAATTCGGCCATTCCTATGGAATACTAATTTAATATTTAATTATAATGTAAGCAAGACGACCGACTACTATGCCACAAACGCTGAAAACATCTATTCTTATATTGGGTCGGGTGGTAGCATTACACCAATAATCAATAAGCCCTTATACGCATTTGCAGCGTTCCGCTGGGGTGGACTTAACTCCAAAGGCGACCCACAAGGTTTTATTAACGGTGCTTCAAGTACGGATTATCAGAAAATAACTGCTGCGGCTAACAATGGAGATTCAACAAGTATTGTATATGTTGGCCAGGCAGACCCCAAAGTATTTGGTGCATTGATTAACAGCTTTCAATTCCATGGGTGGACTGCTTCAATTAATATATCTTATAAGTTAGGTCATTATTTTAAGCGTCCTTCTTTAAATTACAGTAATCTTTTTGCCTCGGGGATAGGCAATGCTGAATATTCAAAAAGGTGGCAAAATCCAGGCGATGAGCAAGTTACCACCGTACCCGCATTAGTTTATAGCAACTATCCACAGTTTACTAATCGCAATTTGTTTTACGAAAATTCAGAAATAAATTTTCTGCCTGCCGATAATGTTCGCCTTGAATATATTAATCTGGGATATTCTTTTAATAATATGTTTAAGAATAGTAGTTTTTTAAACCGCTTAACGCTTATCGGGAACATTTCAAACCTTGGAATTATTTGGAGAAAAAATAAAGAAGGCTTAGACCCTGATAATTACTACACATTTACTCCACCAGCACAATTTAGTATTACTCTTCGTGCAGGATTGTAAAAACATCTATTCAAAATTCTTAAATATGAAAACGATAAATATGCAAACATTCTTGGTTGTTTTTCTTTTATTGTCATTAACAGCCTGTAAAAAATTCTTAGACCAAAAATCTTCATCTACCCTTGTCTCTCCTTCAACATTGAAAGACCTGCAGGGGTTATTAGATGACGCATCTTTAATGAACTCTAACCTTACTCCTTGTCTTGGCGAGGTTTCCGCAGATGATTATTTTCTTCTTCAGAGTACCTGGTCTTCTCAAAGTACTATTAATCAGAATGCCTATATCTGGCAAAAACAAGCCTATTTGTTTCCCAATGACTGGTCGCAAAGCTATGGGCCTGTTTACAATGCAAACTTTTGTTTGGATTTTTTAAAAGAAAAAGGAGAAAAGCTCGCTGACGGTGTACAAAAGAATAATGTAGAGGGTTCAGCATTGTTCTTTCGGTCGTACAATTTTCTAAACTTGCTTTGGAATTTTTCTAAAGCGTATAATAATACATCTGCGCAACATGACTTGGGCATCGTTCTAAGGTTAGGTTCTGACTTTAACGAAAAATCAGTCAGGTCTAATGTAGAAGCATGTTACAAAAAGGTAATTGAAGATACAAAAGCAGCAATCCCTTTACTTCCTGAACTACCGACACACGTTTATCGTCCAAGCAAATGTGCTGCCTATGCCTTGCTGGCAAGAACCTTTCTGTCTATGCGGGAGTATGATAGTGCTTACAGGTATGCAAACTTAAGCTTGTCGCTTAAAAATGATATATTGAACTATTCTGAAATCAATTTAATACCCAATAACCCATTTCCAGTTTTTAACAAAGAAATAATTTTTTATACAGAAATGTACCCGTTTATTGCCAACTTGGCTCTGGGTTTGGTTGACACCGTTTTGTATAATTCTTACAGCAATGATGATCTAAGAAAAAAAGCATTTTTTAGAGTAAGTGGTTCTTATTTTGCATTTAAAGGGTCTTACGCTGCCAGTGGTTATTTTACAGGCTTAGCTGTAGATGAGATTCTTTTAATAAAGGCTGAATGCGAAGTAAGGAAAGGTAATCGGCAGGAAGCACTGAAAGATATTAATTTACTCCTTAAAAACCGTTATAATTCAAATTTCACTAATTATACGGCGACAACTGATGAGGAAGCATTGATACTTATACTGAATGAAAGAAGAAAAGAGTTGATGAGAAGGGGGCTGCGCTGGATAGACATTAAGAGATTAAATGAAGAGGGACGTAATATTAACATTACCAGGTTGATTAACAATTCGGTTTATGAGCTTAAAGCAAAGGATAATTATTTTGCTTTACCAATACCTGATGATGTTATAAGAATAAGCGAAATAGAGCAAAACCCATAACGGCGAACATTACAATGTGAAATGCCTTTCAATCCCCAGGACTGTTCCAGGGCGTTGTCTAAAGACATATTTACATTAGGAGACTGCAATGCCGATTTACGGGTTAGCCGCTGCGGTGTTAACACACAGTCGTACTATTTCTTTCTCGGCGGAAAAGAACAACGGCTAATATCCTTTTGATTTGCTTTCAAAAGAAATAAGACTAAATTTAATTAACTAAACGAGTAAGTGTTTAAGTAAACTATGCTTGCTATCCGGGTAAGACCCATTGAGGGATTAAGACTTAAACACTTCTTTCATCAAAATCTCAGATAGAAATTCAGGAATCAAAACTAAGTCATGGAAAAAATCTTTATTGGAATTGATGTCAGCAAAGAAACACTGGATATTTGCATTAAAACTGAAAATACATTTAAATTTGAAAAGATTGAAAATAATGTTCGATCTGTCAAAAATTTTTTCAAACGGTTTAAAAGTCAGGAAGATAAAGTCATCATCTCAATGGAAAATACCGGGAGATACAATACTTACCTATACGATGTTTTAGGGAAACTTTGCTTTAGTGTATATGTTGTAAACCCTTTGCACATCAAGAAAAGTATAGGATTAGTTAGAGGAAAGGACGACCGGACAGATGCCAAAAGAATTGCTTGGTTCATTGAGAAAAATTACAAAGAACTGCCTTTATGGGAAAAAGAAACGGAAGTTATGAGCCGGTTGAAAGTACTGCAAACAGTACGGAAAAAACGGATAAACATCAAGGCTAACCTTCGCAAGGAACAAGCCGACAGCGCCTTAATGAAATCTATCGGGATGGACAAAAAGACAACCAGGCTCAATAATAAGTTGATTGCCGAGTTGGACAGACAAATCAAAGCGATAGAAGCACAAATCGAAGAGCTTGTCAAACAGGATAAAATACTTAATGAACAGGCGGAAAGAATACGCACCGTTCCGGGTGTTGGTAAGGTGCTTTGCTGGATGATGATTAGTAAAACACAAGGGTTTACACGGATGCAAAACCCAAGAAAAATGGCTTGCTATGCAGGAGTTGTTCCGTTTGACTATCAGTCGGGAACCTCTGTCCGGTACAGGCCGCAGGTCTCTGTCTTTGCAGATAAAGACTTAAAAAGGGTATTGCATATGGCTGCGATGAGTGCCATTCAGTCAGATAATGAGATCAGCAGATATTATGTAAGAAAAGTGGACGAGGGTAAAAACAAAATGTTGGTCTTAAATGCTGTACGAAACAAGATTATTCATCGAATTTTTGCTGTTATTAAAAACCAAACTTTTTATCAAAAAGATTTGCTCGTATCATAGAAATCCAAAAGGCATTGACATAACCCATATATCAAAAAGGTCAAACTTTAGTACAGCATGTTTTAGTCTGCTATTATAAAGATTAGTATTTGTAGGCTACTTTATTTCCAGTTGGTTCGTTACATAATGCGGAAAATTTAAAAGGTATAAAGGGAAAAAGCACCTGCAATTTCCTTTGAAAAAGCCCTAACCTATATATAAGTAACAGGAGCCATTATAGCTCCTGTTATTAGTGTTAGTTTTATCATTCTTCCGGTGGCGGCTTTTGGCCATAAGTTTTATTACCCAGTACATCTGGTTCTGAAGGTTGAGTAAGGTCATGAACCTCCTGAACTATATTAAAGCTACCAACCAGGTTTGCTTGCACTTCGGCCTTCATATCATCCAATTCTCCACTACCATTGTCTAAGTCCGTTGGAAGTTGAATTGTACAATTCACTTCTGTAATTTCGTTACATGATAGGGCGGTAGGAGTTCCAGACAACTTCCAATTGCTTTCTGTTTCGAGGTCACCAATTGTAAAACTTGCCGGCCCTCGGTATATATAGGTATCTGTATCGTAATGGGCTTTGAAAGCGCTTGTGATGGCAACAATACCAATTGCCACTAATAATATAAAATTGGCTTTTAAAAACGGTTTGATCGACATTTAGAGGTCTTTTTTATATCAAAAAAGATTACCTTAAAAAACTTTGGTTGAGAGTTAAATTGTTAAACAGTCTTTTGGCCGACAAGCCCTTGGCGTTTACCATCACCGATGGTAAGCGCTTCGTTGTTTTTTAACAGATAAATACCATAGGCACTAATAATTAAGAATAAAAGATTAAAGAAAAAATGAGCTTTCCAACTCATACCATTTATTATAGTAGCGCAATTGCAAAGGGCATTTTTCAACATTCCCATTAAAGCCATACCAACAAAGCCGGTAAATGCTAACATCAGCCCAAAGGAAAAATAAAAGCCAAGCAGTCTTGTTTTTCTGAATACAAGAAGAATAGCTGTTAAGACTTCTGCAATGGGTAATAAAATTGAAACAGGTTTAATAAACCAAACAGGAAATGGCTGTTTAAACATTGATTTTTCAAATGATTCAAAGTGTAATATTTTTTCCATTGATACAGGAATCCATAAGAGCAACAGGGAAAACGTCAGAATCATTAAAATAGACTGATTTCGCATCCTTTTTTTATCATGGCTTTTGTGGTCCATTACAACTCTTTTATTGTGGTTAGTTAGAAACCGTTGTGATTAGATAAAAAATCTTCCTTCTATCTCATTTATTAATTATTGAGATACTTTTTTGAACCAGCTTAAATGCGATTCAAAGGATAATCCTGTACATGAATCGTTGCGCTTTTACTGGTAGTGAATCTTCATTTTTAGCGCTGCTTCCTGATAATTTTTACTTCTTTGTGGCAATGGTTAAAAAGGCCTGTTTACCCCACAAAGGTGCTATTGAAAATTACTTTTCATGTAGTACTAAAGAGGATTTTTTTAACGCTTTTTAGCCTTTTTTTGAAACTTCAGTACTCTTTTTCTATTCCAATTCATATATTAACGAATGCCTCGGTTTTTGAAGGATTATTTTTATAGCGATTATAAAACTGCCTGCGAAAAGCTGCCACATCGTAAAAACCCAACCGATTAGCCACATTTGTAACAGGTAAATGTTCTATTATGAGCAGATACAACGCAAGTTTTAGCCTTAACTGGGTGGCAAAGAAGCGCGGCGGTAGAACTGAATTGGAGCTGTTCGTCTTGGCTCCTGCAAGCATCCATGTTTTACGGAGCGTGGAAG
>DAOLFI010000421.1:0-4109 GCA_035326385.1 Niabella sp. | reverse complement strand
CCGTGGTGGCAAACCCATACTCCAGTTTTCCTATTTGGCCTGTTACATAACCGGCCTGTTTAAATATTTGCGGAAGATATTGAACATCCGGCTCCTTGCCGATGGTGGCATTTACAGCCTCCTGAGCCTGCGTATCGGATAGTTTTCCAGTTGCTGTTTGTGTATAAATGCCTGCCTGGGTAATTACATATTTCCCTTTACGGCAATCGTTGTAGCCTGTCAAAAAAGTAGCCCTCGATGGAGCACAGTAGGCACTTGAATAGGAATTTTCGAAAACAACGCCCTGTCTTGCCAGTCGGTCAATATTGGGGGTTGTAAAAAACTTTTGCCCGTAATATGAAAGCATTCCCGCTCCCATATCATCGGCCATGATGAAAATTACATTGGGCTTGTTCTCAGACTTCGGCTTTGTCTTTTGCGCCATTAACGAATAGTAGGGCAAAAACAGCATTCCAAAGATCAGGAAGCGCTTTTGTTTTATTTTAAAATTCATAATTCTAACGGATTGTGACAATAATATTTCTATTAACTACCATCCCGGATTTTGTTTCAGCTTATCATTTAATACAGTTTGATTTAACGGGATAGGATATAAGTAATAGTAGTCTTTCCAACCCCTTCCTTGCGAAACCGGATCATCGATGCGATAGCATCTTCCTTCATCAGGGCCTGCTACTATCCATTTTAACGTTGCCGGCATACCGGATTTGGGCATACGAACCCCTAACGGCTGAACGTTTATAAAATATTCCGCCCGTTTCCACCTTCTTACATCATCAAACCCAAAACCTTCTCCCATTAATTCAATCATTCTTTCTCTCCGTATTTCCCAAAGAACCGGAGATACCAGCGGGTCCCTGTTAGGGTCAAAGCCTGCGTTAATGTCTGCCACAACCATATTCGCCACACGCGCCCGCGGACGAAGTTTATTAATTGTCTGATCTGCTACGGACTGGTTGAATTTACCCAGTTCGTACATTGCCTCAGCATAGTTGAGCAACACTTCCTCAATATGAAAGATAGGAACATCGGTAGTAGAAAACGCAGCCCCGCCGGTTACATTCGTTCCGGTATTGTAAAACATGTACATATAATAACCGCAGTTATTAGACATTGGGGCTAAAGAACCGGACGCCCCGGTAATATGTGGCATACGGTCTATTGTAAACGGCTGCCATGATAAAACCGGGAAAGGCCGCAGGCCCGTAGGATCAAGGCCATTCATCAGGTCAATATATTCGCGATCTGAAGCGTTCCCGGTATGTACCCAGTTTACATTTCCGCCAGGTACCCTGCTTACTTTGTAAGGTGGAATGACGCGGTAAAGCAGGCGGATATCTCTATTCCTGAATTCATCATTCATGGTAGCCGCTCCCTGGTAAAGGCTGCTGGTGGCGATAGGCTTCCCATCCTGGCAGAGATACTTTTCAATAGTTCGGGCATGCATTTCAACCAGGCGTCCGCCGCCGCGTTCGCCCCGTGAAAACGGCTGCATGATAATATTGGTACTATATTCTTTAAATAAAATCATGCCGGGGTAAGTGCGCAGGTCCTCGGTTGACCAGCGATGCTGGAAATTAGGAGCAACGGTAGGAAAGGCGTTCATTAATGCAACAGAAGCTCTTTCTGCTTCTTTAAGATAGGTTTCTGCATTAGACAAATTATGGTATTTGCGCCAGGTACCTTCTCTCAGCCCAAACCTGGACAGAAGCGCCAGCACACAATTTTTATTTATCGTGTTGTCGCCATCTCCGCCGGCTTTAATATGCGTTTCGGCGTATTGTAAATCCCGTAATATATTGGCCGCTACTTCGTCTCTTGGTGTTCTGGGACCATAAATGATATCAACCTGGTTTTCTTCCACTACGTCCTCGAGCCAGGGAACATCTCCATATTTAGAAAGCAGTTCCATGTAATGGTAAGAGCGAAAAAACAGGCCAACAGATCTCCAGTGTTCTTTTTCATCCGCTGTCATGGCAGAGCCGTCAATATTACGAAGCATAATATTAACTGTGCGAATATAGCTGAAATTCCACCCTGCCGGCGGCGTTTCGGGACTTACGGTTTGCCATGCCCAACGATTTCTGCCGCCCGAATTATAGAGATAGTTGGCCTCAACATCTCCTTCATAAACAGAGCCAACGTCAGAAATGCGCTGTGTATGTGAGCCGTCAGAAAATATCTCGTACAGAGACCAGGAATATGTTTTAAAATTATCGTAAGAAATAAAGGCTGTCTCTTCCGTGAAGGCATCCATTGGCAGCTCTTCTAAAAATTTATCGTTGCAGGATGCTCCTAATAACAGGACAGATAATATATATAGTTTAAACTTTTTCATTTTCAACAATTTTAATTGAGATGAATGTTACAGGCCAATGCTGATACCAAACGAATGAGTAATATAATGCGGATATTCCCAGGTCAGCGACTCCGGATCAATGCCCTTAATCAACTTTGAAAAAGTAAAAAGGTTTTCTCCGCTATAGAATACCTTCACATTACGCAAATGGGCTCTTGAAATCAACTGTGTAGGCAGAGAGTAAGAAAGTGTAATATTTTTAACCCTCATATAGGCCGCATTCTGTAAAAATTTTGTTTGCACCCGCTGGTTTGCACCATGCGACGACTCCTGCGCATTCATATAAATTCTTCCATAGTAGGCATCAGTATTGGTTGGAGTCCAATAATCCAGCTGATGCGAGTAAAAGGTGGAGAACTGGCCGGCATGCGGAAACATGATATCGCCTCCGATCCAGGCATCGCGCTTAGCTACACCCTGTAAAATAAAGGACAGGCCTATCCCTTTCCATGATGCAAAACCATTAATGCCATAATTATACCGGGAAGTGTTGTTACCAATAATAGTACGATCCCCCGAATCGCCCGCTGTGTTTTGTCCCTGATCAATCCGGTTTACAGAACCTTCTCCATCCCGAAGGTTTTTATATTTAATATCTCCTTCATGAGATATTACACCATTAATGGAAACAACTCCTTCTTTCAGTGTTCCATTTTCATTAAAATCGCCGGCAGTATAGAACCCATCGGTAACATATCCCCAGATCTCTCCAATTTCCTGCCCTTCATAAAATCCGGAACCCAACACTTTGTTTTCATTTCTGTATTTAGTGATGAAAGTTCTGGAATCATACAAATTAAAACCCAGCCCATAAATAAAATCAGCCACTTTATCGGTCCAGTTCACGGTAACTTCCCATCCATTTGTTTTCAGGTCGGCCGCATTCTGGTAAGGGGCGGCAGCGCCGGCAACCGCAGGAAAATCCATCCCGGGCGCCAGCATGCCCAAAGTCAGCCGCTTGTATATATCAAATGAAGTTGTTAAGCGGTTTTTCAATATACCGATATCAATCCCGCCATTTAATGTGCGCACTTTTTCCCATGTGTAATTAGCGCGCACCATACCCGGCGTTTTTAAAGTTTTGGGAGTTACACCTCCATAAATCCATACGGCATCATAAGGAGCCATTGTAGGCAAAAACCCATAATTGCTAACGTTTTGATTGCCTAATTCACCCAGGGAGCCTCTTAATTTAAATGTTTGAACAACAGCAGTTAAATTCTTTGCAAATTGCTCTTTTGCAATATTCCAGCCTGCAGAAACAGAAGGGAAAAAACCACCACGATAGTCTGCCGGAAATTTAGAGCTGAGATCATACCTGCTGTTAGCTTCCAGGAAATATTTTTGCAGGTAATTGTAAGTAATTCTTCCAAAGGCACCACGTAGCGTAAAGCGGTCAAAGTCATCCCCGGTTTCGGGAGGCGTTGCGCCAGATGCTCCGCCCAAGAACGGCAGCTCATTACTAATCATGTTAAATGCTCTCGACCACTGCAGCTCATAACTGCTTTCTTCCTGGTTATACCCTGCAACTGCTGCTATATTATGCGCATTTCCTATTTTCAGGTTATAATTAGCATAAACATTTATAGAGGTATAGTCGTTTAATGTCTTCTGAACATAGTATTGTGTATTCTGGTCAGAAGGATTGATGGCATCCTGCAAACCCTGGTGCAATTCAAAGTAATTGTTATACCGGTTATTGTTTGCATCGCTATGCTGATAAGTATATTCGAAACTGATATCCAGGTTT
>DAOLFI010000420.1:0-4113 GCA_035326385.1 Niabella sp. | reverse complement strand
CCAGGGAGTATTAAAATCCACAAACTCCGCAGGGTTCTGGCGCGCATACTCCAAAAACCTTTGCTGGTCAGCCTGCAGCATTGGATCGTTCAGGTTATCATTAATTGCTTTTTCACGGGCCTTAGCTTTCTCCGGGTCAGTAGGCTTGCTCTGGAAACTGGTACTCATAGAAATACTGGCATTCGTCACCGTTCCTATTTTCTGTGCGCCGCCAGACCAGGCATATTCGCTGGTGGCATAACCACTTTCGTTCAGTTTATACGGTACCAGGGTAGCAGAGGCGTTAAGATTTATTTTTTCAAAAAGATTGGTCCTGAAATACATGCTGATTGGGGACAGCTTCATACTGTCTGCCAGGAAATTATACGACCCGTTAAAGCCAAAACCATCTATCAGCTTAATTTTTTTAATACCACTTTCAGCATCCTCTTTAGAGGTATTGGCATAAGAGTCCAGTGTTCTGTCAGGCAAATCCGCCTCATCCTCATCTTTTTCAGCAGGCTCCTTTTTCTTTTTAGGCTTGGCTTTTACTTTCATTTCAAGGTTATTGTCCAACCCGAAGCTGATACCCCCCGATCGCCTGCTGGTAAACTGGTTCACGGGTCTGGAGTACAACCCGTCTAACTGGTTATATAAGGCTTTGGCGCCTGAACTGTCAATTTGCACAGATTTCCAGTAATTCTTAGTAAGATCTGGAGTATAGTTAAGTCCGAATGTAGGCCTGGCAACATGCCTTATAGCCATTATCTTTTTGCTCTTAAACTCGTACATCCCATACAAAGCTGTATTGAAAGAAATACCGAAAGAGGTCTGCTGCTTAATATTAAATCCGCGTTTCAGATCAGCTATAATGGTATCCTTTACATAAGAGCTATCACCATACCAGAAAGTTTTAGGTCCCCAGTTCATCGTAGTTATCCCATCCACCCATTCCTGCGAGTAAGAAACCGATGGAGCTATTACCAGCGCACCGCCCAGAACAGGGGGAAGTGACAAAGTAATAGGTATATTATGATTGGCGCTCCAGCGTGCAGTATCCAGCAGGAACTCATAAATCCTCCTGTTTCCCATCCGGTCATTAGAGCGGGAATAGTTGATGCTGTCATAAAAATTGAAATCGTTCCTGAAACTGCCCGTATAACCTATACCCAATTGCTCATACCACTTCTTTTTACCAACGGCATCTTTTTTCTGAAGAGGATATAAAGTACTGACCGTAAAGTTAGCCGTAGGAAAATTGACGGTCATTAACCGAGAAGTATTGTTCTGGCTATGGTTCATAGCCAGGGTAAGGTTAAACGGCTTATCTATCCACTGTTTGGAATAGGTTATGGATGAGCTGAGATTATTATTATACGGCGCCATCGGCACATTGGACAGGTTCCGGTTATAATTAGTAGAGCTGAAATTTACATTAGAAGAAAAGGTAATACCCGGCCTGGACCGGCTGTCTGATGAATGCGACCAGGCAAATGTGTACGTAGTACTTTTATAATAGTCGGGGTCCCCTTTTGTATTTCGCTTAGTGCTTTGGATACCCAGGTTCAGATTTCCCTGGTATTTATATTTCTTAATATATTTTGGGCTGGCATTTGCTCTCCAGGTACCGGAGGAATAAAGATCACCGTAAAACTGTACATCCCAGTAATCGCTGATGCCCAGGTAATATCCAAAGTTAGATAAGCCCACACCCTCCTGGTCATTGGTTTCAAAACTGGGCGCCATAACTCCCGAGTGCCGGCCCTGGTAAAGCGGGTAAAAACCAAACGGTAAATAAATAGGAACAGGTACCGAGTCAAATTCCGGCCGTACAGCCCCTGTTACAGCCAGTTTTTTGTTTACAATTTTTGCCTTGTTGGCACGAAAGCCAAAATGCGGATGATCGAGGTTACAGGTTGTAAAAAAGTTGCCCTTTGCATAAAAAGTATTTTCATTAACTTTTTTAGCTATATCTGCGTGCACAAACATTTCACCCTGCTGGGAAATAGTACCCCTTAACAGCCCCTGCTGACTTTTAAAATTATAATGAAGCGTATCTGACTTCTGGGAGCCATCGCCATAATCTATATTTACATATTCTACAATGGCTCCTGTGCTGTCCTTTTCAGGTGTGGCCGTTACAACACCTGTCGACTGGTTTAATCTCATATACGGCGCTTCCAGCGAACTGTTCTGATATGCGGTTTTTGCCTTTCCATACAACTCGATGGTCTTGCCTTTAATCATGCCAATGGCAGAATCCTGAGCTGTATATGTAACAGGAGCAGACAAAGTATCTTTTGATAATTTTAAAGTAAAAGTATCGGGCGGAGCCTGGCCGGTAGTATCCCTAATACCGGCAGTAGTATCAATAATAGTAGTGTCGGCAACAATAATCGAATCTTTTTTTCCAGGAATCGTATCTTGCTGATAAAACAGCTTTCCCGCTGCCATTGAGCCGTGTTCAATGATAGCAGGCGATTTTTTTGCGAAAAAGTTAATAGCGCCAATTTGTTTACTAACCGTTAAAAGGAAGATAACAGTAAGTATAAGTACGGCATGGTAAATTCTTTTAAATTTGCGCATTGGTTTTCAAAGTTCGCAAACGTACAGTAAATTTTTCATTCTAATTTCATCAGGCCCGAATGAAAATGACATAATGAGGTGTATCAGTTGATTTTTAACAAAAAATATGTCTGAGAACGTTTGAAAATTATAAATTCTCTAACTATGGCATTAACCGCCTATACACGGTTTTGTGCTGAAATGATTATTTCGAAACATAAAAAATTATTCAACAATTAATGATCCGATACTTATTTATTGCAGGTTGTTTTTTAAGCAGTTGTTTTTTCTCATATAGCCAGGAGGCCGTTTCTGTAAAAACAATTATTATAGATGCCGGCCATGGAGGTCCGGATGTAGGTGCAAGAGGTACCGAAACCAATGAAGCTACCATCACACTACAGGTAGGGTTAAAATTAGCCAAAGCCTTAAGAGAGGCGTTCCCTTCTGTTAAAGTGCTTGAAACAAGAAGCACTTTTGCACTGCCCGGCAATCATACCAATGCCCATGCAGCTAACAGGTACAGGGCCGAATTTGCCAATAATAACCAGGGCGACCTGTTCATTTCTCTGCATTGCAACGCCGCCGGAAGAAGACCCGGTGGGTGGTACACCAAAAAAGTGGTAGGCAGAGAGGCCCGCACACGTTATGTGAAAAAAGGTAAGAAAAAGGTAAAGCAAACCTATTACGTGAACAAATACCAGGATGTATGGGTAGAAAACAAAGCCAGGGGTACCGAAACCTATATATGGGCCGTTAATAAAAACGATCAGAAAGTATCTTCCCTGAAAAATGTTCCATTGGGAGAAGATGAGGAGGACTATTACAGCGAAGAAGGAGACGAGCAGGACGGCGACAGCCCTGAACTGCCTGATATGAACGATCCTGCCGAAAGGGCGAGGATGCTTATATATGCTCAGCACTACTTCAGAAAGAGCTATGCTTTAGCTACCCTGGTAGAAAAAGAGTTTGTTTCCAGCGGACGTACCAGCCGTGGTGTGCAGCAACGCAATCACAAAGGCATCTGGGTTTTACAGGCCACCGGTATGCCCAGCATCCTGGTAGAAATGGGTTTTATAAGCAATAATGAGGATCAGGCTTACCTTATGAGTGAAGAAGGACAGCACACCATTGTTAAAGATATTGTTAATGCTGTAAAGGTTTACCTGGAAAAATATGGTTAAACCAACTAATTTAACCTACTTTGCCAAACTTTGGCTGTTAACTCATTAATGGAAATTCAGGCATATATTTTGTCTTATGGCATATATTGCAGATTGTGATTCAACATTATCGTATAACTACCATTACAAACCCTTAAGAAAATATAAAAATGAGGATTTCAAATGAAGCAAAAGTGGGGGCGCTGGCCCTTGTATCCATAGCATTACTGATTATTGGTTTCAGATTTTTAAAAGCAAAGGATATTTTCAACCGTACACCCAAATTATATGCTATTTTCAAGTCGGTTGGGGGGCTTGAAAAGTCAAATTTTGTAAAAATAAACGGACTTACGGTAGGTACGGTATATTCAATGGAACCTGCAGATGAAAATGTAACCGCCGTAAA
>DAOLFI010000419.1:0-4113 GCA_035326385.1 Niabella sp. | reverse complement strand
GGCGCGCACTGCATTAGCCTGCGCTTTGGCCGCAGCCAGTTGTTTCTGTGCAGCAGCTAATGCAGCATCTGCATAATCCACCTGCTGCCTGGCAATAGCGTCCTGCTTGTCCAGTGCATGATAACGCTCAGCATCTTTCCGGGCTTTAATAACATTGGTCTCCTGCACCGCCACCTGCGCCAAAGCCGCCTCATAATTGGCCTGGTAGGTTTGCTGATCTATGGTATATAGCTTTTGACCTTTAGCCACTTTATCCCCATCCTTAAAATGAATGCCGGTAATATAGCCCGTAACCTGCGGCCTGATCTCTGACTGGTTCAGGGGTATCAGCGTTGCCGGGTATTCATCATAATAAGTGGCGTTGCCACTTTCTGAGACCTGTACTACCTTAACAGGAACTGCGGCATTCATTGGAGCCGCGGGCGCCTGTTCCTTGCTTTTACAGGCTATCAGTGAGAATAATAAGAGTGAGAATATGGAAACCCTTGTGATGTTCATCTGTATATATTTTCGTTTGCTTTATTATTTTATCAGGATAGATCCTTCTGCTTTCTGCACATCAATTTTACTGCTCAACAAACCATACACGGCATTGAAATAATTGATCTGTGCTGCCCGAAGATCTGTTTGTGCTGTAATCAGCTCCAGGTAAGTTTTTATGCCTTCACGGTATTGCAGGTCAATGATACGGTGCACTTCGGCAGCCAGCTCCATGTTTTCTTTTAAGGCAAGGTAATTGGCCATATTGGCACGATAACGCGCCATGGCGGTCCTGTATTCGCTGCCGGCCTGGTTTATAAAATTAGTCAGCTCAAGCTTTGTCTGGTCCACCTGCCTTTCTGCAATGACGATGTTATTTTTACGTTTACCTCCCTGAAAAATAGGAAAGCCCAACGTTAACACGGCATAAGAATTCGGGAAGCTCTGATTATAGAGTTTTGCAAAATCATCATTCAGGAAATTCCTTATATAAGCGCCGTTTGCAGAAACAGTGGGTATATAGCTCCATTTATTATAACGCACATTAGCTTCCTGTAACCGGAGCTGCGCCTGCAATTGCTGGTATTCTACTCTTTTGGCATAGCTGGCAGACTGTAAGGTATCCAGGACAATTTCCTGTTCCAAGGTAGCGCTGTCATATTGCAGGGACAATTCTTTTTCCCCCGGGTAGTTGATAAGAAACTTTAAATTGGCGATCTTGGCATTCAGTGCTTCTTCAATCTCTTTTTTTGATGCCATGGCATTGTTCAGAGCAATAGTAGCCCGCTGGTAATCGGTTTTGTCAGTAACGCCGGCATCGTAACGCGCGCGTGCATCTTTCAGGCTGCGCGAAAGCATTATAATATTAGCCTCGGTTATCTTTCTTTGCTGCTCAGTAGCCAGTAAGTCATAAAAGTTCTTGGAAATGTTAGCTACCAGATTGATTTTTGCATTCTCAGTTTGTTTGGAAGCTACAAGCTTCACATCCTGCCGGGTTTGGCTGGCGAGCAGGGCATCCCGGTTAAAAATATTTTGCGTAGCAGTAAGCTGAAGCGATGAGGTATTGAGCACCCCGAAGCGCACCTGGTTTCCTCCGATAATATTTACCGGCAATTCAAAATTCCGCTGATAATTATAATTGAAATTGAGTTGGGGATACCAGTCCGCCAGCCTGTTTTTTATCTGCAGATCGGTAATATCCTGGCTGATCTCTGCCTGTTTTACAGCAGGCTGGTTGGCCAGTGCATAATCAATAATGCCCGGCAATGTGGCATTGTACAATGACAACGTATCTACAGTTTGTGCATATGTCGTAAACGTTAGGAATAAAGCACCCGTAAGACTAACAGCTGTTAGGATTTTTTTACCCCTTAATTTCTCTAAAAGAAAAGCCATAAAACAAAATTTACCCGGTAGATCAGCAACATAGACCCACTTCAAAACATTCAAACAAAAACAATAAAGACATCAGTTTGTTTAAACAAATTTGTCAATCATAAGAATTTTTAAAAATGGGGCATTGTTTTAGATAAGTAATGCAGTTTGACGATGTTTTTAGATTATTATTGCGCCAACTATTTTACTTTTTGATGATTTCTGATTGAAAAAAGTAAAATAACTTTGAGCGGTGCTTCAAAACATAACATAAGACCCTTTAATTTTAAGCGTAAGGGGTTATATACCTTTAAACCAGTAAATATCTGAGAGATATTGTGCTTATTAAAATGCGAAACAAACGCTATTTAAAATTATACTTAAACCTAAAACGTTGGCTTGGCTCCATTATTAATATTGGTGTTACTACAGAGTTAAGTCATGAAGGAACCAGGCGCGTACGAGTAATTAACCTGATCGCGCTGCTGGGCGCCATCTCATCTACGGTCTTTTTTATTACCAACCTTTATGCAGGCAGGCAGGTGCTGGCTTACCTGAATTTAGCAACCCTGGCTTCTAACTATGGGCTTCTGTATGCCAATTATAAAAAGCATTATTACTTTGGACAGTTGCTTATCAGTATCGTGCTGAGCCTGGTATTTGCGTTAAGCAGCCTTTTATATCATAATGGAATGGAGTTTTACCTGCTGATTGTAACAGCAATGGTGCTCACTGTTATGAAAAAAGGAATGGCCGTAAAAATTATTTCTGTTGTCAACTGCCTCTTATTTATTCTTTTATTCCGTTATGGGGATAATTATACTTTTTTTGAGCCGTTCCCCAAAGAGCAATATTTTACCAATATATTCCTCTGGGTTATTTTTTATGTAATATTTTTTAGCTACTTCCGTACGTTGAATACCAACTACCGGGCTGAAATAGAAAACAGAAACAAACAATTACAATTACAACAAATTAAACTGCTGAACCAAACCCAGCAGTTGGAACTCAGCAATAAGCAACTGGAAATATTAAACAGTACCAAAAAGAAGTTATTTTCAATAGTAGCCCACGATGTACGTACCCCTATTGCAGGTTTGAAAACATCCTTAGATCTGTTTAATCAAAACATTTTATCCAAAGATGATTTTATGCAGCTATCAAAAGAGCTTTCCATGCAGTTAAACCAGCTGCACAGCAGTCTGGAGAATCTGCTTAAATGGAGCAACAGCCAGATGAGCGGTATTGAAATTCAAAAAGAAAAAACATCAGTGGAGCCGCTCCTGGCAGAGACATTGGATCTTTTACAGTACAACCTCTTAAATAAAGATATTCAGGTGAATATTATAGGAGATGGTAATGCAATAATTGAGGCTGACCCTAACCATATTAAGCTGGTAATGCGCAATCTTATTTCAAATGCGATCAAATTCAGCTTTGCAGGAAGTAAAATTGATGTAGCCATTGAAAAAACCGGGGGTTTTGTTCATTTTTCTGTTACAGACAATGGTGTTGGCATGAAAGAAGATGCTGTTAATGAAATTTTCACCTCTGTTCATATCGCTTCCAGCATGGGCACTTCCAATGAAAAAGGAACCGGCATGGGTCTTAAAATAAGCAAAGAATTTGCAGAAAAAAACGGTGGCGATATTATTGCCAGTTGTACGCCCGGGGAAGGCTGCAAATTCACTTTAACCATTCCATCAGCAGCAATCAATTAAAAAAGGGTGCATACAGGTTCTTTTTTGTGCGTATGTGACATCGCCTTGAGGTGATATAAGTACAAAGTGCGAAGCGAGGACGCTTCGCACAGCGCGATATAAAAAGTGTGAGGCTAAAACGCCTCACACAACTTTTTCTGATCCTGCATTGCAACACAAGTGGCAGTTATATTTTAATTACCGGCTGTATCGGCCTTCTCTTCTATCTCTTTTAAGATATCCTGCATAAATTCATCCACTCCTTTCACTCCCGCATCTCCTTTGCCCTGCCGTCTTACAGAAACCTGGTTTTCGGTCATTTCCTTTTCACCCACTACCAGCATATAAGGAACTTTGTAAAGCTCGGTATCGCGTATTTTCTTGCCTATCTTTTCATTCCTGTCGTCTACTTCTGCACGTACGCCAGCACGTTTTAATTGCTTCTCCACCTCTTTTGCATAGGGCAGGTATTTATCGCTGATAGGTAATACTTTCACCTGAACAGGCGCCAGCCATACAGGGAACTTACCTGCATAATGCTCTAACAGGAAGCCGATAA
>DAOLFI010000418.1:0-4118 GCA_035326385.1 Niabella sp. | reverse complement strand
TCCTTCTTTCATGAAACGCATCTACCTGCAAAGTAAGCCTATCGAAAAGCTCCGCATCAAAGCCTATATTCTTTTTGAACGAAGACTCCCAGGTAACATCCGTAACACCGATCTGTCCTTCATCATAACCGGCATAGCCCTGCTGGCTGCTACCGAACCAGGCGGTATTGGCATTTTTGGTTATCCTCGTAAGGTATATAAAACGGATATCATTATTAGGTGTTATCCTGTCATTACCTACTTTACCGTACGAACCTCTTATTTTCAACTGGTTCACCCAGTCTATATTCCAAAATTTTTCATTGGAAACGATCCAGCCGGCAGAAACAGAGGGAAAAAAGCCATAACGTTTATCCGGTGGAAACTGCTCAGAGCCGTTTATACCTATGTTAAATTCTGCCATATACCGGTTATCATACGCGTAAGGGGCCCGTCCGGCATAGCCCCGGCTTCTGTAAGGTAAAGCCAGGATAGAAGAAGGCGCTGCCAGGAAAGTCACCTCGTTTTGATTAAATAACAGCAAACCGCTTACATCATGCTTTTGGGCAAAAGTACGCTGGTAGTTTAGGGATCCCTCTATATATGAACCCCTGTCATTTCTATCAGCGAATTTGGAAAACCCGAGCGTTCCTTCTTCCCGTACTACGGCGTACCTGTCTTCCTCTGTTACAGGGTCTTTACCCAGATATTGTTTGATCTGATAGGCGCGCTTCCGGTCAATACCGCCAAAATTATAATAGTCATAAGCAAAACGTCCGTTAAGGGATAAACCCTTAGTAATTAAGCGGGATAAATCCCATTTGGCAGCAAGCGTGCTTTGCAGGGTATGCCGTGCCTGATCGGAATAGCCACTCTGCGTAACAAGGGCGTAAGGGTTCCTGCCCAGGTAAGAAACGCCACCGGCCACAGAGCCGTCAGGATTCTTTACGGGGTACTGGATAGGAGAAATCACCCCCAGAGAACTGAAGATATCAGGCATGGGAGTACCCGGGTAATGGCCATTTTGGATAATAGCACCCAGGCCTACCGTGAGGCTAAACGTTTGAGAAAGCTTCACATCAATATTAGACCTAAAATTATAACGTTTCACATTAGAGTTGGTTTTAAACTCATTAAGCCCATCCTCATTATAAATCCCCGATTGCATCAAAAAGCCTACATTGGTATAATAACGCACCATTTCCGAACCACCGGTTATATTAAGGTTATGAATAGTTTGGTAAGTGTGCTTTCTAAGAATAACATCCGTCCAGTTCACATTGGGGTGCGTATAAGGAGAGCTGCCATCCGCATATTTTTGCAGGTCTTCATCGGAATAGGACACATTTGTCATCCCCACATGGCGCTGGGCCTCGTTCAGCAAACTGGCGTATTCATAGCCATCAATATACTTCGCAAGTCTTATTGGTGTAAGCTGGGCAGCTTCTGATCTCAGGCTAACAGCAGGTTTACCCATTTTGCCTCTTTTGGTATTGATCAGAATTACACCATTGGCACCGCTTACACCATACACTGCCGTAGCCGATGCATCTTTTAAAATGGTAAAGCTTTCTATTTCTTCTGCCGTAATATTATTCATATCCCTACCTCTTACTCCGTCAATCAACACCAATGGATTATTACCTCCCGAAAACGAAGCCTGCCCTCTAATAAATACCTGAGCCTGATCATAACCCGGCTCCCCGCTGCTTTGCCGCGTTATAATACCGGGCAGTCTGCCGCCAATAGCATTAGACAAAGAAGGCGCCGCCGCCCGCTGCATATCGCTCGCGGCCACCTGTGAAACAGCGCCGGTTACGGTTACTTTTTTCTGGGTTCCATAACCCACTACTACCACTTCGTTCATTTTTTGCGCCACCTCATCAGGCGACAGTTCCACCACAATATTCCGCTGCGCGCCGGGAACTACTTTTTGGGTAATATAGCCTATAAAAGATACTTCCAGTGTATCCGTTTCGCTATACATTTCAATCATAAAATTTCCGCTTACATCAGACGAAGCGCCTTTTGCCGGCGATCCCGCTATACTCACAGAGGCGCCGGGTATAGGTTTTTTGGCATCATCAATAACAGTACCGCGCAGCACCCAGCTTCTTTGTGGAAGCGTATCCTGCTGGTAAGCAGTACTAATACCATCGGAGGCATTGCTGCTAAATGCCGGCTGAGCCAGCGCAAGCAGGCCCATGTATAATAACACCAATAAGCAGCGCCGTAATAAAATGCGATCAGCAATAAATAATCGTTTTCGGTTCATAACAGTGTAGAATTAATAATGAAATAAGTCAAAAAAGACATTGTTTTTAAAACAGATGGAGTAATTTAAGAAATTACGCTTTTGGCAAGCTTCCATCTTACCAGGGTTTTTCTCTTTTCATATAATCAAACATTTAGTTTTTATAGTTAAAAAAAGTTGCTTAATCGTTTAAAACAATACATGTGTAAAACCAAAAAACAAACAGCAGTTGAACTAAAAAATTTTCGCTTTACAAATTCAATATAGCTTAATCGTTTAAGCAAACATAGGGTATTTTATTATTTCAGCCAAAAAAAAATAATATTTTTTTTCTGCCGCAGAAAGTCTGTGGATTGAATGCCCTAAGCAAATTGTATTTTCAGGTATAAACCCTATGTTTTTGTATCCCTTAGTTTAATTGTGTATGCATGAAACGGGTTGGCATTTTTAACCTATCTAAATTTTTCAATACGTAATAATCAATTTTCAATAAATCAATGCTCAATACTACAATATTAACCTCTTTACCCGCCTGTTATAATATCCTTGATATCAATTGTTCCGTACACCGTTTGGACAGTAGCTTTATGATCCTTATATATTACAGTTCCAAAACCTGTAGCAGTTGATAAAAAGCTGGTAAAGTCTCCTATTTTAGAATTAACGTACAGTTTCTTTTCTACTGCATCATAACGCACGCCTGTTAAAGCCTGAAGCAGACCATAGCTGGATAATGCCCGGGCATACCAATGACCGCATTCATGCTCGTTAAAAGGATTGCGAACCCGCCCGTCATACCGCTTACGGCAGGCTCTTACTATTTCCAGTCCCTTAGCTACCTCTCCCATCATTATTAAATGAGAAGCCGCCTGGTACTCAATACCAGTCCATACTTCATTACTGTAAACAAAGGGAAGCGATAGTTTTCCGCCTTTCGGCCAGGAACATAGCAATAAACCGCCTTCGTTGCCTATGGCATAAGTAGGACGCTGGGGATTAGCGTGTGTTACCAGATTACTCCTGAAATTATATTTATATACAGCCTGTAAATGACTTTTGATCTTTTCGGTATCCACCAGATCATCCAGTCCGCACATCACCGAGAGCCAGGCGCCCAGTATGCCATCTGACAGGCACCCTATGCCATACTGGTATTTAGGGCCCTCTGCCTCAAGCAGCTTTAGAGCTTCAGGCTCATAGCGGGTGTGAAACGATTGTGCTTTTGCAGGATCTGGCGCTTTCAGGTTTTTCCACTGTATGTCCTGGAAAAAATACTCCCCGTTATAAAGCGATGTTTCCATATAGCTCTTTCCTTTATTGTATAAGGCTTCATATTGTTTTACATCTTCACTTAAGTGTTTCCCCATCCGGATCAAAGCTTGTAAAGCGCCCAGGTAAAACGCCGTACCAAATGCAGTAGGTCCCCAGAATTCAATATCGTACGTATTATGATGTGGTTCTTCTATAATGCCTTTTTCCCCCGGATCCCATGTACGGGTACAATAATCCATACTAGTCTTAACCTTAGGAAAGATACGGCGTAACCAATCATTATCTCCGCTGATACGCCAGTCCCTGTAAACTTTCATAATGCCACCTAACTGACCATCACAAGCCGAATGAAAGTCATGTACCGTTTCTGTAATGGGTATGTTTGCACGGAACACCTGGTGCCCTTCTTCATTCTGATTTTCATTAAACTCTGTATTCCTGAGCGACTGTTCTAAAGAAGGAAACAAATGCGGTACGGCCTGCGCATAGTTCCATACGTGCGTGCAGGAACCATGACAGCTTCCCCAATGATCCCCGCATCCCTCCCAACACCAGAAACGCCCGTCATATTGCCTTAAAACCGTTGGCGATTTTAAAATGGTAAGATTTGCTG
>DAOLFI010000417.1:0-4121 GCA_035326385.1 Niabella sp. | reverse complement strand
ACGCTTAGTCGCTTATATAACCCAAAGGTGGGAACTATTATATCCTGGCCCCGCAATGTGCCGGGGGTGGATTGGCCCTTGCGCCACAATTCTATTATTGACAATATGATCAACCTGGAACTGTTGTTTTGGGCATCGAAAAACGGGGGCGATAAAAAGTTGTATGATATAGCCGTAAGCCATGCTGTTACTACCATGAAAAACCATTTCCGATCCGACTATACTTCTTACCATGTAGTGGTGTATGATACAGCTACCGGGAAAAAAGTAAAAGGTATCACGCACCAGGGATTTAGTGATAATAGTATGTGGGCGCGTGGGCAGGCATGGGCTATTTATGGCTATACAATGGTGTATAGAGAAACGAAAGATCTGCGGTTTCTCGATTTTGTGCAAAAAATAACGGATGCGTACCTGGAGCGGCTTCTAAAAGATGGCATTCCTTACTGGGATTTTAACGATCCTGCTATCCCCAATGCGCCCAGGGATGCTTCAGCAGCAGCAGTAGTGGCATCAGCTTTATTAGAACTTTCTACATTGACAGAGAATAAAACAAAAGCAAAGATCTACTATGATAAGGCCGTTGCTATGTTAACAGAATTATCTTCTGAAAGGTACCAGAGCCGCAATAAGAATAATGCATTTCTTTTACATAGCACCGGGCACAAACCCAATGGCGGTGAAATAGATGCTTCTATTATTTACGCAGATTATTATTATATAGAAGCATTGTCACGATTAAAAAATATTGCTGATAAAAGGGAACATATCTAAAAACTAATGATAAGGTATTTTTTCATACTCCTCTTTGTTGTTGTGTCGTTACAGCTTTTTTCACAGGCACAGGTTTGGCAATGGTCGGTTCCTGTCAGGGGTGCAACCCGTGAAGGTGCAACAGCTTATTTGTGGATTCCTGAAGATGCTGCACAGATAAAGGGAGTGATTCTGGCTCAGAATAATATGGAGGAGATCTGTATCCTGGAAAGCTCTGTTTTTAGGGGTACAATGAAGAAGCTCTCTTTTGCCATTGTATGGGTATCTCCCTTTTTTGATCATTTGTTTCGGTTTGACCAGGGAGCTGATGAGGTACTGGATGGTTTCATGGCAGATCTGGCAAAGGTTTCGGGTTATGACGAATTAAATTTTGTACCTTTCGTAACTATCGGTCATTCTGCTGCAGCAAGCTGGCCTTATTATTATGCTGCTCGTCATCCCGAAAGAACGCTTTGTGCTTTATCTGTAAGCGGGCAATGGCCTTATTTCCGCGACCCTAAATTTGCACCGGACATTTGGGGAAGCCGCAATATCGATTCGATACCCTGTTTACAAACGATGGGAGAGTATGAAGCAGCCGCAAATATGGCAAAAATTGGTGTTAAACAACGAAGCGAACACCCATTGATACCTTTAAGTATGCTTGCTTGTCCAGGTGAAGGACACTTTTCCACTACGGAAAAGAAAAATAAGTATTTCTGTCTGTATATTGAAAAAGCAGCTCAGTACCGTTATCCCAAAAACTATGATGGCAGATCTCCTGCCAGGCTCAGGGCTGTCGATCCTCTTAATTCAGGTTGGCTGATGGAACGGTGGGATAGTGGTAAGCCGGCAAGTGCTCCACCTGCACCGGTGCATCAATACAAAGGAGACAGAAGCCAGGCTTTTTGGTTCTTTGATGAGGAAATGGTTAGGGCAACGCAAACTTATCAAAGTACTACGCAAACTTTACCTCAATTGGTAGGAATAGAACAGGATGGACAACTGCTGCCCCAGCGCAATACGCATTTGCAGCTACACCCACAATTTTTGCCAAAAGAAGATGGAATAACATTTCATTTGAAGGGAGTGTTTTATGATACTGTCCCTGGCGGAAGTCCGAGACCCCAAAGCTGGACCGGTTTACCTGTCGGTACCAAGATTGGTCACTCTTCTCAGGGAAGCCCTTTTATTGAGTGGGGAGGTGGCCCATGGAAAAAGCTGGATGATACTACATTCCGGTTTTATATGCGTAATGGAGAAAATGGCAGAAAGGATAAGTACTCCCTGATTTTTATAGCATCACATCCCGGGGATGATAGATATAAAGCCGCATTCCAGCAGGCAGAAATGTTAGTGCCTGTTAAAAATAACGGCGGTGTTTCACAAAATATACATTTTCCTGCAATCCCCGTTTTGAAGAATAAAACGAAAAGAATACGTCTTAATGCTGTGTCAGACCAGGGATTGCTGGTACAATACTATGTAGAGTCAGGGCCCGCTTTTATTGAAGGAAATGTATTAATGCTGACTAAAATTCCTCCCAAAGCAAAGCTGCCTATTAAGGTAAGTGTTGCTGCGTGGCAATATGGCATACCGGGAAAGGTTCAATCGGCTCAGCCTGTAAAGCAGCATTTCTTTATTCCTTTCACGAGGTAATAAAGTTGTAGTTTTTAAATATATTACTGGTATAATGACAAAAAATGTAGAGCGTTGTGCCAAAGTGAGCACTTTGAAATTGAAGTAATGAATAATTAGGAAAAGTTAGTAAATGCTTTTATTTATTAAATCGGGTATAATAGAAATGAAATTGTTCGCAAATTTGATTTGTTTATTGGTTGTCTTTTTCTTGTTGAATAACATTCAGGCACAGAAAAAGCGAGAGGACAGAAGTTTGTACAATTTTCAACCTCTACAAAATAAAATTCAATCCTGGGTAGATAGTGGCTACTACACAGGAGCATCTATTTATACAGCAAAAGACAATAAGGCGATATATAAAGAGTACTTTGGAGACTATACGCCTGAGACTGTCGTATTCATTGCTTCTGCCGGCAAATGGCTGGCAGCAGCTACCATTGCGGCTTTGGTGGATGAAGGTAAATTGTCGTGGAACGATAAAGTAAAGAAATGGCTGCCGGAATTTACAGATGTTAAAGGCGAAGCTACTTTGGCTCAGCTGCTGTCGCACACTTCCGGTTATCCCGATTACCAGCCTGCCGGAAGGCCGGTTGATATTCACCAGACATTAAAAGAGTCGGTTGCTGCAATAATGGACCTGCCTGCGGATACTTTGCCGGGTACAAAATTCAGGTATGGTGGGCTGTCTATGAATGTAGCCGGACGCATGGCGGAGCTGGCCGCGGGAAAAGATTGGGAAACTATTTTCCAGGAAAAGATCGCAGAGCCTTTAGACATTGGCTCAACACGTTTTACTCCGGTAGATTCTTCCGGTGGGCATGCCCCAATGTTGGGAGGCGGTGCAAGATCTACCTTGAATGATTATACACATTTCCTTTCCATGATCTTTAATAACGGAGTGTATAAAGGGAAGCGAGTACTTTCAATAAATGCCATTAAAACAATGCAGGCTGATCATTCCTCGCAGGGTCTTATTGCTTCGGAAAACTTTGTTGATGAAGTGCGTGCCAGGGAAGGTAAAGATATTTATGGCCTGGGAGAATGGAGGGAAGAAGTGGATAGCAATAGCAACGCCACTTTGATCAGCAGTCCGTCCTGGGCAGGTGCTTATCCCTGGATTGATAAGAAAAATGGAGTGTATGGTTTTTTCTTAACGCATATTGTAAAACCCAGAAATGGTTTTAATTCTTTTTTGTCCAGCCCGGTCATTCCTCTGTATGTACGCGATGCCATTGAAGAATCACAGTATCCTGAAATAAAAAGAGGATACGTTGAAGTGGATAGTGGACAATTATACTATGAAGAGCTGGGTAAGGGTGAGCCATTGATCTTCGTTCACGGTCACTCATTTGATCATAGTGAATGGAGGCCTCAGTTGCAGGTGTTCGCGAAAAAGTACCGCGTGATCACTTATGATGTAAGGGGCTATGGCCAGTCCTCGATGCCATCAGAATTTTCCAATATCATGCATGCTGATGACCTGGCAACGCTGATGAATGCTTTAAAAATAGATAAGGCACATGTAGTGGGCTTGAGCATGGGGGGATTTATTGGCCTTGACTTCCTGGTAATGCATCAAGATCGTTTATTGTCTGTAACCCTCGCCAGTGGTGATGTGTGGAACGGTAGTCCGGGTCCGGCAGTTCCCTGGAACGCTGAAACTATTGCAAAACGCAGGACTGAGATCCAGGAATTATATAAGCAAGGCGTTTTCCGGTTTAAGCAAC
>DAOLFI010000416.1:0-4121 GCA_035326385.1 Niabella sp. | reverse complement strand
CGTCAACTTCCAGCCTTCCTGCTTTCCCCGCAAAGACTCCTGAAATAGACTCGTTGTTTGTCCGGCCTTTCCAGCTCGGACTCATCCCTCGGATTTCCTATGCCACTGACACACACCAAAGACCTGGCTTTTGGTTACAGCCAGAAAGAGATCATCACACAAAAGGATTTAATGGTGCAACCCAATCCTCCACGCTTTTTACGGGAAGGAGATCAAATGTCGCTCAGCAGCAAAGTGGTGAACCTTTCTGACAAAGAAATTACGGGCATTGCTACATTACAATTATTTGATGCGGCTACTAATGAGCCTATGGATGGCTGGTTTAAGAACGCAGTACCTCAACAGTATTTCACCATCGCTGCCGGACAAAGTCAGGCCATACAATTTCCCTTGGAAATACCCTATCAGTATAACAAGGCGCTTACATGGCGTATTATAGCCCAAACAAAAGACGGGACACTCTCTGACGGAGAAGAAAATATATTGCCCGTATTGACCAATCGTATGCTGGTTACTGAAACCCTTCCGCTGAATATGCGTGGCAGCGGTACAAAAAATTTCAGGTTCGATAAATTAATTAACAGCACCCAAAGCGAAACATTGACCACGCAATCGCTCACAGTGGAGTACACTTCCAATCCTGCGTGGTATGCCGTACAGGCATTGCCCTATATGATGGAATATCCTTATGAGTGCGCAGAGCAAACATGGAACCGGTACTATGCTAATTCATTGGCCACGCTCATTGCCAACAGTTCACCTAAAATAAAACAGGTATTCGAGCAATGGAAAACAGAAGACACTGCAGCTTTGCTGAGTAACCTGCAAAAAAACCAGGAACTAAAAGCAGTGCTGCTGGAAGAAACGCCCTGGGTATTAGCGGCTAAAAGTGAAGCGCAGCAAAAGAAAAATCTTGCTTTACTGTTCGACCTGGTACGTATGAGTGGAGAGCTTACCAAGGCATACGAAAAACTGAGGCAGTTACAAAGTCCGAACGGCGGCTTTGTATGGTTTAAAGGCGGGCCTGATGACCGGTACATGACCCAATATATAGTAACAGGAATAGGGCATCTGAAAAAGCTGAAAGCTACAGCAGGTTTGCAGGATGCAAATCTCAACAGGATCGTTCAGAGCGCCCTGCCTTATCTTGATGCTAAAATAAAAGAAGAGTATGAGTACCTGTTAAAACATAAAAGTGATCTTGAAAAATATACTCCCTCCTATTATGTAATACAATACTTATATATGCGCAGTTTTTTCCCTCAGATAAAAACTGCAGATAACGCACAAAAGGCGGTGAACTATTTTAAAGAACGTTCAAAAAAAACATGGACTAAACAAAATAAGTATATGCAGGCCATGATTGCTTTATCAGCTCATCGTAACAATGATGTGCCCACACCTAAAGCTATTTTACAATCACTTAAAGAAACAGCTGTCATTAATGAAGAGCAGGGCATGTATTATAAAGACGCTATACGCAGCTGGTGGTGGTACGAAGCTCCTATAGAAAGGCAGGCATTGATCATAGAGGCATTTGAAGAAGCAGGCAAAGACGCTAAAACTGCAGACGATTTAAGAACCTGGCTATTGAAGAACAAACAAACCAATAACTGGGAAAGCACCAAAGCTACTGCAGAAGCCTGTTATGCGTTGCTGCTTCGGGGTACTGAGTGGTTATCTGTTACACCTGAAGTGAGCATTAACTTAGGCGGAACCATTGTTACTCCATCTTTTGGAGAGGCACAGGGAAAAGTTGAGGCCGGCACCGGTTATTTCAAAAAAGTGATCGAAGGCAATAAGGTACGCCCCGCAATGGGTAATATTGCAGTAACGGTTCAGCAATCTGACCGTACTACTACTCTGCCTACATGGGGGGGCGTGTACTGGCAATATTTTGAAGACCTCGACAAAATAACTTCTTCCGAAACACCTTTACAGCTCAGTAAAAAATTATTTACAGAAACCAATAGCGACCGTGGTCCCGTTTTAAAACCTGTTAATAATGGAGACATTATAAAGGTGGGTGATAAAGTAAAAGTGCGCATTGAGCTGCGTGCAGACAGGGATATGGAGTATGTGCACATGAAAGATATGCGCGCGGCTTCCTTTGAACCGGTGAATGTGCTCAGCCAGTACAAATGGCAGGGAGGACTGGGTTATTACGAAAGTACTAAAGATGCCAGCACTAATTTCTTCTTTAATTACCTGCGCAAAGGCACTTATGTTTTTGAATACACACTATTTGCACAATTACCCGGGAATTACAGCAACGGTATTACAAGCATTCAATGTATGTATGCGCCTGAGTTCTCAAGTCACAGCGAGGGCGTAAGGATTAATGTAGAAAACTAATTAAAAATATTATGAAATTTACAGCTCACAACATTTTACTGGATGACGGTACAAAAACTTTAAGAGATGACCAAATACTGCTGGGAGACAGCGCCGTCTGGAAATCCATAGAAAAGACAACTAATCTGTTTATTAACAAAAGTACAGAGGAAAGAAAATCGCTACGGGTAGTTGATCTGGGTTGTCTTGAAGGCGGTTATGCTGTACAGTTTGCCCGTATGGGCTTTGATACCTTAGGTATTGATGCAAGGAAAGAAAACATTGATAATTGCAACTATGTAAAATCAAAACTAAATTTACCTAACCTCAATTTTGCACAGGATGATGTAAGGAATCTTCACAATTATGGTAAATTTGATATCGTATTATGTTATGGATTATTGTATCATCTGAATGATCCTGTGAATTTTCTTCAAACAATCGGAGCATGCACTAACAAGCTTCTATTCTTAAATACGCATTTTGCTCCTGAACATGATGCGAGATATAGTCTGGGCCTTATAAACAATTTACTGATCGGTCCAATACAAAAAAGAACGGGTCTTTTTGTACGTCATCGTAATTACAGGCTGTCAAAAATTGCCATTCACGAAGGCTACAAAGGCAGATGGTATAAAGAATGGAATAACACTACAAACAAAGAAAAAATCGAAAAAATGCTATGGGCTTCCTATAACAATGATCGGTCTTTCTGGCTTTGTAAAAAAGACCTGACTAAAGCCATCCAGGCATCAGGCTTTAACAGCCTCTTTGAACAGTTTGATTTTACCGGCGATCTCTTTCCTGATAATTATACAGAGTTCTATAATCGCACTATGTTTGTAGGAGTAAAACATTGAGTGTAAAATTTAATGCAGGTGCTTTTAAGAGATATAAAAAAAGAGTTACCGGTATTGTTCCCTGCAGCACATAATTAAAGTATCTCAGCCCAGTATCCATTCGGCATAGGAGTCTTTGGTCTCATATAACTTTAAGTGTACGGGCTTTATATGAGGAGGAAGGTTCTTATCAAAGATCCTTTTCACATATAATAAAATATTTTCTGCCGTGGGTTCACAGGGCCATACTTCCAGATTCTCATGAGTGCTTATTTCAGAGTGGGCTGCTATATAATCTTCGGATAGCACAATTTTATGGTCCAGCAGCGTTACCACTTCTGTACCGGCCTTCTTGATATCCTTAAAATCCAGTAAAAAACCGGGCGCAGCTATAAATTCCGTATCCGGCAGCTTTCCGCTTACAGTAACATGCAGCTCGTAAGAGTGTCCGTGAATATTTTTACACTGACCATCATAGCCATAAATAGCGTGAGCTGTCTCAAAATGAAAAACTTTTGTTAAGCGTATCATACCGGATAAAGAATTTGTCGCAAAATTATAGGATTTGGTTTAGTTAAACCGGAGGATCAAAACAGGTTGCCATAGCAGGCTCATAAATTTTGCCACGGATGCACAGATGACAAGTAACCCGGATAGCAGGAATGCGTTAATTCAGATTTGTGCACCTGTAGCATAAAAAAAGTCACCGGTTGGGTGACTTTATTTAAATAACGTATGCTATACTATTAACCCTGAGCAGGGATCGTATCCTTTGCCGGTGCCTGTTCTATCAGCTCCATAAACTGATCCAGTTTGGGAGTGATGATAATTTCTGTACGGCGGTTTCTTGTCTTTCCTTCGTCAGTAGCATTATCAGCAACAGGCTTGTATTCACCGCGTCCGCCTACAGTCAGGCGTTTAGGATCTACGCCGTAATTATTTTGCAGG
>DAOLFI010000415.1:0-4135 GCA_035326385.1 Niabella sp. | reverse complement strand
AAAATAAGGTTTTCTCCTGCCCCAGGTTTCTGACCAGGTATGATCGCCAAAATGCCCGATTATGGGCTGTACGATCAACCCGGTGATAGGCGCTACCAGCCAGAACCAGGAAAGCTGGTGCACATCGGCGCCAAAATTGGCTAATATCCTGCTGGCATTTCCGTTTTGCAGGCCAAACGCCATCTGGATACCTAAAAATCCCATGCTCATATTAATGATCTGGGCTAATGACAATCGGGGTTTCTGCCTTTGTACAATTGCTGACATGTTCAATCGTTATATTTTTTACAAGCAACGCCTGTTTTATGTACGCAGGCGCAAATTTTCAGACCCCAAATATAATATGTATTAAGTACACATTAAAATTTATTTATAAAAACTTTTCCCCGTGTAAGTAATATTCTGCATAAAACGCGAAAAAGAAAATCCATTCTTTAAAAGGAGTGGGTAGCTCTGGTTTGAAAAAACCGGAGGAACCTCACTCTGTCTATGCATTATTTGTTGTATTACTGAATTGTATTCTTCAATATCATTGCCTGCAAACAGCCGGATACATATATTCGCCCCGGATTGCACACGGGAATACCTTTATGGTACTTCTCCTTACAGGGTATTTTTTTCTAAAAGCGAAACCCCTGTAATAGCTTCTCGTAATACTGTGCTATATCCTTCCAGCGATAATAAGGCAACAGGTCACTTTTTACCGGTGGAATACTTACCTCATTCTCATTGTGCAAAAACTTTACAAGAATATCGTTTGAATCTTTCTTTCTGAAAAATATGATCTGTATGTTTCCTGCCATCGGAGCTACTTTAAAATCACACCAGGCTTTATAGAAATCTGCAGGATCAGAAATGCTGTTGTAGCATTCTTCCAAATGCAGCAGCATGGCCAGTGGAATAATATTACCGTCATGAGCAAAGCGGAAATCGGCACCTTTCCCATTCCTATTAATGATCTGCTCAGCGCTGTCGATGATACTTCTCAGCAGCGGCTTGGTATTATCCATCATAATACCGCCGTTTAATGCACTGTTAGCATCATTTACGTATGTTTTGTAATTCTTACACTGCCAAAGATCAAACAGCTCCTGCCGGGTAAAAATATCGTAGAAAGAACCTTTTGTTTCTATATTCTGCATACCGCCTGCAATACCAAACAATGCCCACATAATGGATTCCGGTGTGGTTTTCTTATCAAAAAAGTCTGTATGAATAAATAATGACTGTATAAGCCTGCCAGGATGAACATGCTCTTTCTCAAACTTTACATACCCCGGTCTCCATGTATCAGCGGCGGAACGGTAAGCAATGGCTTCCTTTGTATGGTGATTCAGATAGCGCTGCCATTTCATTCCTGAATTGCGGGATATGGATAAAGCAGGGTTAAGCTCTTTTAAGCGCTCACTAAATGCATCCATACTCAGCACGCAGCGAACAATGGTAGTAGCACAGGCAGATATTTTACTTTCATTAGTAAATACTTCCGGGTAGGACTTATATATCCGCTCTGCTATTCCTCTTTGTTCCCCGACACCCAGAGGGGAAAGATCGCCACCGCGCCATTCTACCTCTTCCCATAGCAATTTCAGCCTTTTAAGCACATCTTTTCCCAGGCCTGTTAATGCATTGCTTTTTTCTGCAGCTTCAAAAAGGTCAATCATGTCTTTATACTCATCATCACTTACCAGATAACGCGATCCATGGCGGCCAAAATGACTTATATAAAAAGGCTCATAACCGGCAGGCGCCGGCGTTTGAGGTTTGATCTCCTTTTCGGGATAGGCAAAATAAACTCCTGCTGTTTTTTCTATGTTATTGAATATTTCCTCTCGGGATGCCTGTGCAGCAGCCCAATTGGCAACCAAGAGCAAGGCAATTAAATAAATACTTCTCATTATTTTTCTTTGAAAAAGACTGAAGAGGGCGGCCGGTAACCACCTTCTTTATTATCTGTTTGGCAATTTATTTAAAATCCGGGTTTTGAGTTAAATTAGGATTCACCGTAAATTCATCCTGCGGTATAGGGAACAGCTTATATTTATCATCTACATCTTTACCTATATAATTTCCTGCGGCGCCATCGCTTCCTTTCCAGTCCCAGTTATATCCTTTGGTAAATTTATTGAACCTGATAAGATCTGTACGGCGTACTGACTCTGTGTACAACTCTCTGGCCCGCTCATCCAGTATAAAATCAAGGTTAAGCTGGCCATCGTTTATCCGGCCGGAAACCCCTGAACCATAAGCACCTGACAGATAGGCCCGGTCCCTTATTTCATTTACATATCCTAAGGCTTCAGTTCTTGTTCCGCCGGCACCGCGCAATATAGCTTCCGCAGCCATCAGGTAAGCATCGGCTGTGCGGAACACCGGATAATCAACTGAGCTGTATGTAGTTCCTCCTTCAGCCAGGTCTTGCCTGTTTTTAGTTACATTGCGCCATTTAATGAACGCGTAACCGTTGTTAAAATCGTTTTGAAAAGACCTGCCTGCTACCCAGGTTTCTTTGGTATGGCCGGTTGTAAAAAACTGCGCCCTTTTATCTTTTTTATTATCGCCCCAGGTGTCATTACTATTGAAGGTCTGATCAGCAAGCTCAAACTTATCCACCAATTGCGTTTTTACACGGGCATTCCCCCATCCTCTTGCGCCAATACCCGTAATGTAATGATTACTCATGGCTCCATTTATAAGCGCTTTTATTAAAAAATTAGTGCCGGCACTGTTAATGGTATTATCCTGATCCTGTACCAAAGGCCATATAATTTCTTTACAGGTATGATTATCGGCTAAAAAGATATGACGGTAATCAGCAGCCAAAGGATACATTCCTTTAGTAATAACATCTTTTGAATACTGATACGCTTTTTCATATTCATTTTTTCCTACCCATGTTTGTGCATTCAGATACACGCGCGCCAGCAGAAACCATGCAGCTACCTGGTCTACACGGCCATATTGATGCGTAGCCGGTGCTTTTAATTTGCTTTTCACATCCTCAAGCTCTGATACAACATAGTTATAAATTTCTTCCCGCGACTTTTGCTGTGGTATAACGCCTACTGACATGGATTCATCAATAAAAGGGCCAGATCCATACAAATCACAGAGCATGCTATAACAGTAAGCCCTGATAAAACGAACCTCGGCGCGATAAGCATCTATATCATTTTTTAGCTCTTCATATACGCCACGCTCCTGCAGCTTACTTTCGGTAGCCTCGCGCAAAAATTCGTTACAATATGCAATGGACATATAAAGACGATAGTATGCGTATTTCGCGATCATTGTAGAAGGGTTCCAGTTCACAAATAACAGATCTCTCGATCCCTGTGAGCTGCCCGAATGAAGGGCTACTTCATCAGTAGTACATTCCTGCAAATAAAACAGGGCACGTGTGTAACCGCTGTATCCCACGTCCAGACCTCCTAAATCCCCATCACTGTCAGGCCCGGCCTGGCCGTTCAAAATGAGCGAACCATAACATTTAGCCAGAACGCCCCGATAGCCTTCTGCTGTTTTATAAACATCTTCATTGATCAGCTGTCTTTTATTTAAAGGTAATGTGTTCAGATCTTTCAGGCAGGAAGACAGCAATCCTGAAAGCAAAATCAAACCGAGTATATAAGTAAGTTTCCTGGTGTTCATAATTCTATCCTCCGTTTTTTAAAAATTAAGATTTAATGACAGGGTATATATCCGGGGGCGCTGGTACACATTGTTATCCAGGCCACTAAATATTTCCGGATCTACTCCCGAATATTTTGTGAAAGTTTTTATGTTCTGTGCACTCAGGGCGATACGTAAGCCGCTTGCATCATTCCACAATCTGGGAAGCGTGTAACCCAGCGTAATATTGTCCAGTCTGAAGAAAGCACCACTCTCCAGGAACATATCAGAGAAATAACGTTGCTGGATAAAGCCCCTTTCAAGCGCCGCAGGAGAAATATTACTGGCTACCCTTTCAGAACTGAAGAGGGACATGAGCGACTGGCTGGCCTGCTCGTAATTAAGCACATAATTGCCAAAGCTGCCATGCCCGTTGATACCGAAGTCAAACCTCCTGTAATTAACTCTTGTTGACAGACCATAATAATAAGGGACCCTGGAGCTTTTGCCGGTAACATACTTA
>DAOLFI010000414.1:0-4144 GCA_035326385.1 Niabella sp. | reverse complement strand
GAATAAAAATGAGCATGGCAGACATTAAGATAGCCAGCCTGTACCAGCCGGCTGTATAACATACCAATGGCACCAGGCATAAAAGAATCAGCGGCAACTGCATTTTATAAATGAATGGAGCATGTTGCCTGGTTTGCAAAAAAGAGTTGGAAAAAAGGATACTGAAAAAAGACATTGCCGGGATCAGCGTGGTGGTGTTCAGCCAATCCAGCCATGGCAAAAATACCTGTATATGGCCGGCTACTACATTATTATGAAGTATGGCCATAGAGATATAACCAATATAGTAGAGATAAGCCTTCTCGCGCAGCGAAAAATATACAAACAGGTTGTATAATAATAAAGCTACGGCCACCGCGGTAAAAAAGCCGTCGCCGTAAGAAATGAATGTATTGTCTTCATACAATTGCTGCATGGTGCTGAAGCTCATGGATGTTCTTATCAGGGTTTTGCTGGTAGCCCGAACATATAGGGTGGTGCCTGTACCCTTTGAAAGGGGTACAGGGAAAACAAGGTTACTGGAACGTACAGGTTTTAAGTGGAAGTTGTTATCACCGCTTAATGTTAATGACCTGACCTTGCCGCTTTCTTCAACCTGGTAAACCGTAATAAGATTCATAAACCCACCTTTGATCTCGAGGTACCAGTCATCTGTATTACTGTTATTGAATATTTCAAAGCGATACCATATCGCTTTGGAAAAGTTTCCTAAAAAGTCGGGCACTTTTTTCTGTGCCCGTATAAAACGGCTTTCCTCTTTTGTAATTTCTTCAAAATTTAGAGAGGCGTTACGGTCTTCTAAATAATAGGGGTACGCAATGGCATATTTCTGAGCAGTAGTTGACAATGTTATTTCCTGTGCTCCAAGGGGCAAACAAGCCACAACAAATACTATACACATAAGGAGCGCTCTCATATTTTCCAAAGATAGCGCGTACATCTGCCACCTTTTATAGGTAATACTCCCTATTTTTCAACAGCGGTTCCTTCCGCTTTTTTTATAACGGAAGGAAAAGCTATTGAATGATTATGCCAGTTTGGAAATAAGCTCATCCATAAGTGCCGCAATGGTTTCCAGTACCGGGCCTCCCAGTTCAGCGCCTGCATTTACGCCTACAAAAAAGCTGACGTCTGTTTTAGGATTATAAAGCAACAGGGTTCTCCCTCCAAAGCTGCTGCCGCTGTAACCATATAGTTTAGTGCCGCTTTTTTCAAAATATTCCAGGCCCAGCCCGTATATGTCAGCGCCATCATTGCCTGCGTATTCCTTTTTCATTTCTGAAAAGAAAGCAGCATTCAGTAATCTGCCATGTGTGAGACCATGAATAAAATCTACAAAGTCCTTTGGCGTAGCCATAATACTGTTACTGCCTGATTCATTACGGAATTGTGCATGTGAAAGCTCGGTATAGTCTATAAGATGACCGCTGCCATTCGTATCTGCATACAGGCTGGGCGTATTATTTTGCTGAGACGAAGGGAGTGTTTTATAAAATGTAGCTGATAAGGCAAGTGGGTTGTAAATGTATTTTTGAAAAGCCTTTTCATGATTTTGTCCGGTTATATGGTCAATGATAACCGACAAAAGAAGGTAGTTGGTGTTAGAATAAGAGATGTCTGTCCCAGGCTCGAAAAGGCGCTCCTGGCTGGCTTCAAGATAGTCATTCAGGCTATAGGTGCGTGCAGGGTTCTCCATATACGCGGCTATAAAACCGGGGTTTTGCCAGAAGTTTTCAATACCCGAGCTATGGTTCAGCAGCATACGTACTGTTATTTTATCAGCGCCGGGGACTTTGGAAAACATGCCCGCAGGTAAACAGGTGTTTATTTTCTGGTCAAGCCTGATCCGGTTTTCTTCTGCCAGTTTCAGGATAGCAGTGGCCGTGTACATTTTGCTGATGCTATACCCGGGCCATACAAGGCAGGGTTTCATTGCCGCTCCCTGCTCTTTATTATAGTGGCCGCTGTTGTATTGCCAGTACTGGCCGCCTTTACGTGCTATAAATGTAATGCCTGGCAGTTCTTTGGAGGTATAGTTTTCTATAATGCTCTTAATACCCGGTGCCGGTACGATCTGTTCATTAACCAGGTTTGCAGAAAGACATTCTGTGACAGGAATAGGATGGGAGTGGTTTTTCCTGCAATTGGTAAATACCAAAGCCAGCAGGATAGTCATTAAATAACGGTTCATATTTTTATTTTAAGAATGAAATAATGAACGCAAAACTATCCGTCATGTCAGGTGATGAAAATAGGCAACAGTAGCCAATTTTATAGGTAGTACCACTCAAAAGGGCAGAGAAGAGAATATAGCTATCTGAACGAGAAGAAAGAGTGTGAGCTACTCCTTTTTATCTGCATATTGTTTAAACCGTATTATATTCCTGGGCTTTGGAGTACTTTGCTTTTCAATCAGTTCTTTCAACACCGCAAAGATATTTTCGATATCGTGGCTATTGCCTTTTACTTCCTTTTCAAGCTTTGCCAGCTGCATCAATATTTCAGTATGGGTAAGCGTATATTCCCTAAGCTTTGTAAATACCCGGATAATGCGGATATTCACTTCTATGGCAGTATCGCTGTTCAATACACTGGATAGCATGGCTACACCCTGTTCAGTAAAAGCGTTGGGCGATTTTCGGGTACCACCCCAACCGGCAGATAAACTTGATGTCGCAATTTGCTACATCAAGTTGCTGAACTCCTTTGGAGTAAGCGTAAACATAAAATCTTTGGGAAAGCGCTTACTGTTGCGTTTTATCTGCTCATTTAAGCGCCTCGTTTCTACGCCATACATTTCTGACAGATCCCTGTCCAGCATTACCTTTTGATTACGTATTACATAAATCCGGTTAAGGCTCTTTTGCTCTGCTACAAGCATTTGCAGATCGGTCTTTGCCATATTGCAACTATTAGGTGTTTATCAATAGTGCCAGTTCTTATCAGCAATCAAATTTAATGTTTTTATACTTTTAGCTGCTCTCTATGGGGTTAGGTTTTTCAGCAGAAAAGTGTATGCGCCCGATTTCACAGGTTTATCCATAAGGTTACCTTTTCCTCAAACCGGTATCAATACCCGCTATGCGTGTACTATAACTACCATATTGAAACTTTGCAAGCGGCTGTCAACACAGCTGTCTATTTCCCATTTTAAAAAATAAATGATCACTGTGCAGAAATATTGCACAGGAGTGATTCAACTTTACATTACAATCAGGTAAAGGCAACCCCTTTATTCTAAAAATATTTTTATGAGCAAATTAAGCTTAACAGGAAAAGAGCTGAGAGCAATAGGATATCCCGAAGGACCGGTGATCTCTGTTGCCATGAATACGATGCAGAAAGCGTACAGGTATGAAAGCAAAGAGCACGCGTTGCATATTTTAAAAGAAATATTAGTTGCTCCGCATGATTATGCAGCAGACGAAGTATTAGGTATAATCGCAAAACAACTTTTACCAAAGCCGGAGGATGCGGATGGCGCAGCAGTTTCCTTAAACCAGGCAGGTGTGCACTTTAACATCTTTGGGCAGGAACATATTGAAGAAGGGGCCCTGCACCAGATGTACCAGGCGGCGAAACTGCCGGTAGCAGTAGCGGGAGCTTTAATGCCTGATGCGCATAGCGGCTACGGGTTACCTATTGGTGGCGTGCTGGCCACCGATAATGCGGTCATCCCTTATGGCGTGGGCGTGGACATTGGCTGCCGGATGTGCCTGAGCATTTTTGATATCAGTCCAAAAGAGCTTACCGACCGGGAAGCCTTCTTTGTGCGGGAGCTGAGTGAAGCCACCTTATTTGGAAGCGGTGCGCAGTTTGATCGTGCCGCAGATCACGCAGTAATGGAAAATGAATTATTTTATCAGCTTCCATTATTAAAGAACCTGCATGGCCGGGCCTGGAAGCAGTTAGGGACGTCTGGTTCGGGAAACCATTTCGCTGAATTTGGCAGGGTAACGCTTACACAAAAAGATGCAGTACTGGGACTGGATGCGGGAGGTTATATCGGCTTCCTTACGCACTCGGGCTCACGGGCATTGGGTGCACATATTGCCAACCACTACACAAAGCTGGCCATCAGCAAACGCCGTCTGCCGCAGGAAGCTAAAAACCTTGCCTGGCTGGGGCTGGATGAAGAGGCGGG
>DAOLFI010000413.1:0-4146 GCA_035326385.1 Niabella sp. | reverse complement strand
AGGCCTTATAACTAAAGGCTCTAAACCTGAAAGGCGAAGGTATGGTTGTATAACTGACATATTCTTTTATTTTACCACAGAGATGCGCTGAGTCCTTCTCACAGAGTTGTAATAATATTTATTGTTTAAAAACTATATTACTCCATGCAGCACTCCTGTACTCAGTGGCTAAGTGTTTCTTCCTCAACAGGTAATATTCTTGGCTTGACACCCTTTACGGCTTTTGCAATTTCCTTTATATGATCGGGGGTAGTACCACAACAGCCTCCTACAATATTTACAAAACCCTGCTTTGCCCAATCATCCAGGAATGCTGCCGTTTCTGTTGGCAGCTCATCATACTCTCCCATTGCGTTGGGCAGGCCGGCATTAGGGTAAGCGGATACATAACAGGAAGCAATCTGAGAAAGCTCTTCTACATGTGCACGCATATCCTTTGCTCCAAGCGCGCAGTTCAGGCCAATGCTTAAAGGATTGGCATGTGATACTGAAATGTAAAAAGCTTCCAGGGTCTGGCCACTTAAGGTTCGGCCAGACGCATCGGTAATAGTTCCGCTGATCATAATCTCGCGCTCTGTACCCGGATGCTCACGGAAATACTTTTTAGCAGCAAAAATGGCCGCTTTTGCATTAAGTGTATCAAAAATAGTTTCAATTAAAAGTATATCGGCCCCGGCATCTATCAGCCCGCGCATTTGCTCTGTATAGGCAGCTACCACTTCATCAAAAGTTACGGCACGATAACCGGGATTATTTACATCTGGTGAAAGGCTCAAAGTTTTATTTAACGGGCCAATAGCTCCGGCTACAAAGGCCCCCTCCCTACCTTCTCCTGCAGGAGAAGAGAGAAATTCGTCTATAGCCTCACGCGCACATTTTACCGAAGCAACGTTTAGTTCATACGCCAGCTCCTGCATATCATAATCTGCCTGAGCAATAGAAGTGCTGCTGAAAGTATTGGTTTCAATAATATCAGAGCCTGCATTCAGGTATTCTTTATGAATGGCCTTGATGACATCAGGCCGGGTAATGCTTAAAAGATCATTATTCCCTTTTACATCTGTGTGCCAATTCTTAAAACGTATACCCCTGTAATCTTCCTCGGTAAGTTTATACCGCTGGATCATGGTACCCATAGCACCATCCAGCACTAAAATGCGCCTGTTTAATAAATCTCTTATTACACTCATAGTAAACCCTTTGTTGGAGGATGTGTCAAAAATATAATAAACGTAAGGGAATCAAAAGATGCTCTTTCCGTTTATTAGTTCTATTTTACTTATGCAGGATGAACAATAAACAAATCCTCCTGCGGGGTACAAAGTTAGTGCAAAAGTTAAATATTTTGACTATATCAATATTTACAGGATAAACATCTATAAAAACATCATTTAGCAGCAGATAATTCCAAAATAGTATCTGTTTCAATCCGCCAACTTATAGATTTCTCTATTACCCGCAAACAGCATACAGGTACTACCGGTTACGCATACCTCCTCCGCCAAAATTTCCACCGCCGCCCTGTCCTCTTCTTTCAAATCCACCTCCCTGGCGGCCTTCACTTCCTTCACGCCTTCCCTCACCCCTAACCTGCCGCCCACCACCAAACCTGCGTGGGTAGTAGGATAATGTAACCATAAAAAACTGTTGCAGACCGTTAGATACAGTAGTGCTGAGATTATTGATGTTGGCTGAAGTGGAAATATTTTTATTCTGCTTCAAAATATCCATAGCAGAAAGCTTTACCTCCGCCTGTTTTGTTTTCAGAAACCTGTAGGTAGCAAAAGCATTCCATAATGCCGATGACTGCCCGGTTGTATTGTTGGTTACATAGTTGAAAGTATTGCTAATGGTAAGATCTTTTACAGGGTTTATATTCAGATTTCCCCGGGTGATATAATTAACGGCTTTTAATGATTTAAGGCTTCCCCCGCTTTGGGTGCTGCTATTAGTATTTATGCTTTGCGATATAAGCACAGTTCCCAAGTCTCCCAAAGTATAAAATACGCTCAGGCTGTTATTGATATTATTGGCCCTTGTTACGGTATAAATAGCGTCTACAAAGTTGGGAGAGGTAGTATTGGATAAGTTGACTGAATAATTGAACTGCAATATTTTATTATTCTTCATTTTAAATGATGTTCCCGCATTAAGGCCTGCATTGTAAACACGCCGGCCGTCCATATTAATCAGGTAAGTAGTGCGCCTGCCACTCTTCCTGTCATAAAAGCTACTGTCAACAATAGCATCATTTACATCGCTTATACTTGCAGAAATACCAAAATTATAGTCTGTTTTTTTAGCTGACTGCTGGCGCCTGTAGTTAAAACCAAAGTTAAGCGCATTGGTAACAGAAGGTTGCAGGTTAGCGTTGCCCAAACTAATATTATAGGCATTCACACTGGTATCTATAATGGGTCGCAGCTGATCTACAGAGGGAATGGAAGAAGCCCTGTTCCCTGCCAAATTCATTTCAATATTATACCGGTTAAACCTGTCATAATTATAGCTTACAGAAGCCGAGGGCGTAAAAAAGTTAAACGATCTTTCTATATTGCGGTAATCAAAGCTCGACTCATTTTTTTCTGATAAAAATTGCCCCTGCAAATTAGCCGTAATATTAATGTACCGGTTAAACCTGTCTGACAGGCGCTTTGAAAAATTTTTAGATAACCTTAAAGAAGACCTGTCTTCTATTCTTGTAACCCTGTTATTATGAGTTAAGGAATCGTTTCTTAAATAAGCCCCGGTTAAAGAATCATAATCGCTCACTTTTACGTTGGCATCAGACCGTGTTACACTAACATTATTATTCAGTACCATATTGATGTTCCATAAGCTGAAGTTGCCGAACAACAAGCGTTTCAGCGCATTGTAGTTCATTCCCAGGTTATTGCTGAAGCCTGATGATTCATTATTGTTAAGCCTGTTAAAATGCTGGTTCTGACTTTCATCTTCATAAGAAATAAAATCAGTGATGGTATTACCTTGGCTTTCACTATTGTTGTATGACAGATTGTAGTTAATACCAAAACCTTTGAGATTTCTTTCATCATCATCCTTATTTCTGAAAGAAGTGGAAAAGTTCACCCCATTATTTTTACTTTGAGAAGATGACCTGCTTGAATTCTCACTCAATACGCTTCCCTCTTCCACAGCCCTGGTAGAAAAACTATTGGAAGTTCTTGTATTCTCAGACGAGTTGATACTGGCATTGACCGAAAAGTCTTTATCCTGATCCCGTTTATTATAGCTGATACCACCGCTATGATTATTATTGGTTGAATGAGTCTCCTGCTCTGAATCCTGCAGCAGTACCCTGTCCGTTATACTGTTTCTAGAATCGGTTATTGAAGTAACATAATTATTGGTGCTCCTGAAGTCATAGTTAGCTCTTAGCTGGTTGCTAAACCGGCTGTTATTGTTTTCAGAAAAGTCATACTGCATATTCCCCCCCATAAACATCACTTTATTTACCCCGGCGCTCCCAAAGTTGGCTACATACCTGTTGTTGGGATTATAATTGCGGTAGCTACCTTGCTGGAACATTTCCTGCAGACCTGCTGTTTTATTAATATTGTTAAAGCTGGCGGCAATACCCCCCCGCAGCTTTTTGTTATACGCTAATCCCGAGGCATCTGCCTCATATCGCCCATCCGTACCAATACCTGCTCCGGCTTTACCAAAATAGCCAGACTTCTTATCCTCTCTCAGCCTGATATTCATGGTAAGCAAAGAGTCAGCGGGATTATCATCTACATTATCCTTAGTGTAATCTGTTTCCCTGTACACCTGTATTTTATCGATAGCATTCTTAGGAAGATTTTGCGTGGCCAGTGCAGGATCACTTCCAAAGAAAGGTTTTCCATCTACATATACATTATTCACCGTTCTTCCGTTAACGGTAATGGTACCATCGCCCCACATTGTTACACCGGGTACACGCCGTAACATATCTTCTACTACCGCATTGGAATCCAGCTTAAATGCCGCCGGGTTAATCTCCAGCGTATCCCCGTTCATGGTAATGGGCATTACTGCCTTTACAACAACTTCATCCATCACTCCCTGTGCTTTAGATAGAAAAAGCGTTTTAAAATTATAGTTAGGGGTGAGTGTATCTAAGGTGATCGCCTTAGAAAAAGC
>DAOLFI010000412.1:0-4153 GCA_035326385.1 Niabella sp. | reverse complement strand
GTGCCCCAGGCGGGACTTGAACCCGCACGGACATTGCTGCCCACAGGATTTTAAGCCCTATCATTAGCTTAATCGTACCAAAATCCACCTTAACTTGATTTTGCCTAACTATTTGGTTGTCAATAATTTTAAAAGAATTTACGAATTTCGTTTAAGCACCTTTATAGGTCGTTTAACCGTGGTTTATGTGCAAATCTATGTGCAAATTCTTCGGAGAATTTTTTAATTCTCAAAACGAATAATTATGTTGACAGTTACAATTATTTTAGACACCCGAAGGGCAAAGAAAGAAAACAAATACCCTTTAAAATTGCGCCTTTATGAAAATGGAGAAAGGGAATACTATCCCCTTATCTATAATCTTTCGATACAGGATTATGAGAAACTTTCAGCTTCCCATATTAATGCTGATCTTCAAAAAATCCGAGAAGATTTGGAGACGATTGAAACTAATGCAAAAAAAGCAGTGAAGGAAATTAAGCCGTTTGATATAAAAATATTTGAACAAAGCTTTATAAAAGGCCACCCCCTTTTTAAACAAAAGAATAGGAAGATTCAAGAGGTAGACAAGACGCATGAATTTGATTTTGCTCCTTACGAAAAAAAATTTCGTATTCTTAAAGAAGTTCCATTAAGTGCCGATCATATTTCCGCTACATACAAAAAGGTTATTTCAGGTTTAATAGAAGAAAAGAGAATTGGGCTTGCATTGAGTTACCAAGATTCTTATTATTCTCTCAAAAAGTTTAAAGGTGATGTTCTGTTTTCAAGCGTCACCAAAAGATATCTCAATCAGTATGAACAATGGATGGTGGATACAAAGAAGCGGGCGAAAGCTACCGTGGGCATTAAATTAAGGGCGTTAAGAACAATGTTTAATGAAGCTATTGAGGATAAAATAATAGCACGCGATTTTTATCCTTTCGGTCGGAGAAAATATAAAATCCCCACGTCAAAGGGCGCAAAAGTTCCTTTGGATTTGAGCGATATTCAGAAGATATACAATTACGAGCCTGAACAAATCCATATTCAAAGAGCAAAGGCGTACTGGTTTTTTTGTTATTTGGGAAATGGTATGAATCCAAAAGATTTAGCTTATTTGAAATATAAAAATATCGCAGGAAGCTATTTGCGTTTTATTAGAGCAAAAACAGAAAGAGAAACTAAAGATGATCCCAAAGTTATTACAGTCTATCTTTCTGAAATAATGCTGGCAATTATTGAAAAGTGGGGAAGCAAAGACCCAAACCCCGAAAACTATGTCTTCCCTTATATTGATGAAAACCAGAATCCATTGGAGCAGTATAGCCGTGTGCGTACGCTTACAAAGTTTATTACTGACGGGATGGTATCTATCGTTGAAGAATTAAAGATTCTGAAAAAAATAAACAATGCGATTTGCCGCAAGACGTTTGCTACAATCATGAAGCGGTCAGGAGCAAGTACCGAATTTATCCAGGAGGCTTTGGGACATACCGTGATAAGCACCACTGAACATTATTTGGGTGATTTTGAAGATGAAGTAAAAAAAGAATATTCCGGCAAATTATTGGCTTTTAAGAACGAAAAGGAGCAAGATAATTTAGTTCGTAAAGCTGTCTAATCTACTAAACAAACATCTAAGCCCTGATAATTTAGATTGTCAGGGTTTTTTCATCCATTTTAAGGAACCCAAAGTTTTCTTTAAATTGCTAAGAAATTTGTTTACCTAAGAAAATTCAGACGCTATGAATTTCATACAATCGCTGTTTTCCAAAATGCTATTTCGCAACATGCTGACTGACTTTGGCTACAGGCTGGCTTATTCTAACATTCCGGGAGATTTTACTCCTTATTTTGCTTACAAGATCGGAAGGTATGAAAACGGCTACTATCTCAATTTCCCCAAAGAACCGTTGGCTCTCCCTTATAAAAATGAAATTTTCAACAAGTTGCATCGCTATGACAACGAAGCTATAGGCAAATACCTGGACTTTCATTTTGAGTTATACCCGGATAAGCGGGATTTTCTCCGGTTCCTGTATTATGAACTTTCAGAGCGTATCCACCAGAATGTAAAAAGCAGGATGTTTAAATTAAATACTGCACTGGAATGGACAATATCAAAACAAGAAGAACAAAGAGAAAATGACGTTTCTCTTTCCAGCCAGCAAAAGGAAACTATAAGAGAAGAAATACAAAAAACCATTAATAATTCTGCTCAAAACCAAAACATTGCTTTTTCACCACTTCCCAAGCAGGAGATACAATTATTGGCTGAAAAGCTATCGGGGCAGATGGAGGCCATTTTAAAGGAAAGAATGGAAAATGAATCGTCTGCTGCTACGGAACAGTTATTTGGGCAAATGAACAAAGTTTTCCGCACCGGTAATATTGAGTTGCATAATACTCATAATAAGGCGCGCCTGATCCAGCTTTTTATTTTGTTGCAGGAAGTGCTGACACCAGCTACGGGCAAGAACAGAGAATTAGTTTTTAAAAAGTTATCGGCCATTGACATAGCGGCCATACTGAAACTTCATTTTGCAGATTTTAAAGATCTGCAACTAAATACCATCCAAAAGGATGTTTCCCGGTTCAACGGCGAGATGAAACAGGATAGCAAAAATTCAGCACGAATTAGGAATCTTGAATCTGCTTTATCAGAATTTTTCTATTAAATTAACCTTACCCCGGCAGCTTTACTGCCGGCTTTATCCTGTTTTAAGCCAATTTCATACCGGTTAACTCATTTAAAGACAACAAACTAAAATCCATACTCAATCCATCATTGACTTTGGGTAAGTTCTAACCCATTTTGCGTCCATAAAATCAATTTTTTATGGATACATTATTTATTCCCAATGAGGGAGATTTTCGCAGATGGATTAAAGATGCTGTGAAAGAAGTGTTGGAGAATGCTCCAACAAAGGAAGCACCTTTGTCACCAGATGAAGAACCCCTGCTAACCCGAAAAGAGATCGCCGGTATGTTTCGTATATCCCTGGTTACCCTACATGACTGGATGAAGCGGGGATTGCCCTGCCATAAGCAAAGGGGCAGGGTGTATTTTCTTCGCTCCGAAGTATTAGCCTATCTCAAACAGAAAGGGCACAGGCCCATAGTTGAGCCGGAATACCCGGCCTATCTGCCTATTACGGCCAATTCTATAACCAGTAAAAAATAAAAGGATATGGCCACGCAAATGATATTTGAGGAAGCAAAGAAAGTGGAGCTGGTAGACTTGTTGGCCGCGCTTGGCTTTAAACCAGACAGAATAGTAAGGCAGGACTATTGGTACAAATCCCCTTTCAGAAATGAGCATACGGCCTCCTTTAAAGTAAACAGGGATAGGAATATTTATTACGATCATGGTGAAGGAGAAGGCGGCAACGTGATTGATTTTGCCGCAAGGTTTTTCTGTTGTAGCATACAGGATGCCGTAAAGAAAATATTGGAACTTGGGGAAAGCAAGCATTTTTCTTTTCACCAGCGAACACAACCCCACGCCACGGCTGGTGAAAAGAAAGACCCAGGCACGGGGGCCATTCTCATAACCGACACACGACCCCTACAAAATAATTTACTCCTTTCGTACCTGGATGAAAGAAAAATTCCGGTAGACATTGCACAGCGATACTGTAAAGAAGTGGACTTTTTACTGTACGGAAGAAATCAAACGGTGATCGGTTTTGAAAACCGATCGGGCGGCTTCGAGTTGAGAAGCCCCACCTTTAAAGGCAGTAGTTCACCCAAAGACATCACATTTTTTGATAATGGCAAGCTGGACGTTTATGTATTCGAGGGTTTCTTTAATTTCCTGTCCTTCGTCGTCATTCGTCCCCAAACAGGTGCCGGCTTGACAAATTGCCTGGTGCTTAATTCCCTTTCCTTTTTTGAAAAGTGCCGCTCCCTGATGGAGCAGCACAATAAAATATCCTTGTTTTTGGACAGGGATATGTCAGGCAGGTTAAACACGCAAAAAGCAATTGCATGGAATAAAGAAATGCAAATGACAAAATACGCAGATAGCAGCGATTTATATAAACACCGTGACGATCTGAATGACTGGTTGATAGCCCAATCGGAGCAAAAGAAACAACATGAACGGCAACGAATACATAGGGGCAGGGGAATTTGATTCTGCATTCTTTGCCACAACATCAATTTTATA